>NZ_SIJC01000013.1 GCF_010078385.1 Chengkuizengella sediminis | reverse complement strand
AACCGTTACTAAAAGAAATTGAAGATTTTACAATGAAAACTTTTCTTAATTCAGAACAAAGTAACGACGAAGATCTTGAAAACTTAAATTTAGATAATGAAAAAACTTATGACGACGTAAAAATATATACAAATAATTTAGAAAATGTGAGTGATGTAACTGAAAAATTGAATGAGCTTGGTTATGGGAACTATTCTGTTACAAGTGAACTGGGACAAATCAATATTATATTTCTAGTTATAAAGATTGGATTGATATTTGTTGGAACCATTGCCTTAATTATTGCTTCTATCGGTATCTATAACACGATGACAATGGCAGTTACAGAGCGTACGCAAGATATTGGCATTATGAAAGCAATTGGAGCACACCCATCAACAATAAAACAAATCTTCCTAATTGAAAGCAGTTATATTGGCCTGATAGGTGCATTTATTGGTACTGTATTTGCTTATGCAACAAGTTTTGTTATTAATTTTGCAACACCAATGCTTATTGAAACTCTTAGTGGTAATGAAGGAGTAGACACTCATAATATAATGTTGACTTATATCCCAATCTCATTAGTTGCCACTTCAGTCTCAATTAGTTTATTAGTAGCTATATTTTCAGGGTGGCGACCTTCGAAAAAAGCGACAACAATAGATGTACTAAAAGCGATGCGTAGAGATATATAACAATTAAACATTTAAGTAAATAGGAAAGTGAATTAATAATATAGACCCTTATTTATCATTAAAATTAGATAAATAAGGGGTTTATTATAATCCCAAATAAATACCCCCTCCAAATTAAATCTTATAAATAAATGATTAATGACACCTTAATAAATTTTTGATAATACAACCATTGAAAGAGAAAAAGTCATAATAGTTAGAGCTCCAAGGATTGCAACAGCTCCTATAGCACACTTTCTATTAATAAAAGGAAACCTAATATTGTATACCATAATCTTATACTCATATATGATCTGAACCTCCAATTTTAATAATTTCACTTATAATCTTCATCTTCTAAAATAAATATACTTTCTACATTTGATTGAAATATTTCAGCTATTATCATAGCTAGAGGAAGTGATGGATTGTATTTCCCTTTTTCAATTGAAATAATTGTTTGTCTTGATACACCTATCTTTTCTGCTAACTTATCTTGCGAAAGATCAAATTTCTTTCTATACTCAACCACTTTGTTCTTCAATTCATCACCTCTCTTTTTTTCTTAAATATAAAGTAAGCTTTACGTAAAGTATATTTTACTGTAAAACTTACTTTACGTCAGGTTCACTTTACATTTTTATAATGAAAAGAATCCCGTATCGATTTGATTACGACGGGATTCTTTTCAATTTTTTATGAGTGATATGATTTAGAGCCTTTATGTTCAAGTTTTTTATTTAAGATGATTTTTTTCTTACTCTTCATTTTTTTCAAAATCGGAATACGGTATCTCTTGAAAATATAATATAATACAAAATACAATATAATACTGCTTAAAATACTGTTAATTACTGCTCCTATCATAAAATCATATGTCATCGTTAAGGCATTCATATGCTCTAAACGAAAAAATAGCAATTCTCCTATTTGATAATTCCCGATAAATAATAATGGCCAAATAAAAGATCCTAATGATGCTGCTATGAGCGTTGCAACCATATTTGCCTTAAATATTTTTGCTATAGCAATAGATAATATAGGACCGATTCCAAACGTAGGAAACCAACATGGAATAAATCCTAATGAAAATCCAAGAGAAATTTGTTTAGCCCCGCCTTTTAATCGAAACAATCGAATAAAGTAATATTTTATATCTCTAAATCTTTTTTTCATTGATAATCGTCCTTTTTAAGCCAATATCGTCAAGTAAATGAATCTTTCAGTTTAATAACATATCGCACAATAATTCCAAAAAAACTTCACTGATTGGTGAACCTCTTACTTAGTATTAATAAATTGTTAAAGTGTATTAAAAATCAACTTGATGAAACTACAAAAGTTATAATGGATAACGTGACACTTAAAGTAATTACTTCTGTCCATATTAATAACTTTTTAACTAACATTGGAAAAACTCCTTTTTACTTAGTTATAAAGCTTATTTAATTTGATCTTATCTGTATAATAATAGACGAGCTCATTTTTATTTACCCTGCACTTAATACAACTAAATAATGAAAAAACATTCTATATCACTTTTTTATAGACAGATTGAAAGATCTCATCCATACATTTTTCAGGATGGTAATTATATTTTGCTGGTAAAAACTCAACCCGATTCTCATCTTTTTTTATCAATTGATTCAATCGTTGATTTAGTTGATTAAAAGTGTCAATTTTCTCTCCTAATTGATATTTCACAAAAAACTTGCAGTTTTCTTCCTCTTGACCAGGAATTGGATTTAAAAATAACATTGGTAACTTTTTTGCAATTGCTTCTGTGGAAGTGATTCCACCTGGTTTGGTAATCAAAAGATCGGAAACATCCATCAATTTATTAATGTATTTCGTATATCCTTGTATTTTAATATTTGGATGTTGGAACAAAGGGTTTGTTGATAATTGAGTAAATGCTTCTTTATTGTTTCCTAGACAGATAACAATCTGTATTTTTTCTTTCCATGATAAAAGTTGGGTTAATAACTCCTCATAATTGAGTACCCCCCAACCACCACCCATAACAAGAATAGTTGGCATCTCCTTCAAATCAAATTGATCACGAATCGTTTTTTTGTTATGCTTTACCAAAAAATTAGGATCTATAGGAATACCAGAAACTTTTATTTTATGTGCTGGTACTCCATTTTGAATCATTTTTAACTTCATTTCAAAATTAGATATAAAATAAATATCGCATTCATTCGTTAGCCAAGCTTGATGAAGATTATAATCTGTAATGACTGTAATTAAGGGAATGTTCAACCCCCTTCGTTTAAGTCTAGAAATAACCATATTAGGGAAAGGGTGTGTGCAAATAATCACATCTGGTTTATATTGCTGAATGAATTTATAAGTCTGAGCATAAAAAATTTTGTGTACTGCTAACTGAGAAATTGGTTTAGTAACACCTTCATTTTGAGATTGATATAACCACCCATATAATTTAGGGTGACTAAAAACTGCCTTTTTATAAAGTTTTAAAATGACAGGTGCTAGAAAGGGATGAAGTGATTTTCCAAGTTCTAATACTTGACACTGTAAATTGGAATCATTTAGATTTAAACCTTGTGCAATAGCGTTGGCAGTTTGAGTGTGCCCAGTGCCAAAACCTTCTGATAAGATTAAAATATTTTTCATATATATTCACCTACTGGGTTCAATTAAATAGATTTGTTGTTACGTAACTATTCATTTAGACGTAATCATTTGCTCAAATCCTTCAATCATTACATAAACCAAACAAATTTAATTTAGGTTCATGTTATCATCAGTAGGTTTTATAGGTAAGTACTAATTTTTTTTAGTACCTATTTTTAAGAAGTTGCAATTTGAACTGTTACTTTAAATAAATCCCCATCTAACTCTATCTTGAGTATACCTCCATGCAAATCAACAATGGATTGGGCGATAGCAAGCCCTAACCCAGATCCTTCTGTATGACGTGACTTATCTGCTCGTTTAAATCGTTCAAGCAATTCATTAATATTTTCTCCAAGCTCATATTTAGTTACATTTTTTATTACAAATTCTGCTTGTCCATTCTCATGCTTTAATGCAACATATACTCTCGATCCTTTAAGTGAATATTTCATAGCATTAACGATTAGATTATCTAATACGCGCCACCATCTTTGTCCATCCACATTTGCAATAACAGATGTTTCTGGTATTGCTACTTTGAGTTCAAGCCCTGATTGTTCAAGTTGTTCTTGATGTTCACCTAACACTTGCTGTAATAATTGTGTCAAATCTACCTCATGTTTATGCAGTTCTAAGTTCCCACTAGCCATCTTTGATACTTCAAACAAATCCTCAATCAATATTTTTAAGCGGTTGGACTTGCGTTCCAATATTTTTACATATTCTATTCTCTCTTCTTCCGTCAGTTCCTGATTTTTCAATAAATCTGTATATGTGATTATTGACGTAAGTGGTGTTCTCAAATCATGACTAACATTTGTAATCAATTCTGTTTTTAATCGTTCACTTTTGGCTTGCTCTGTTAATGAGGTCTTAATTCCAGTTCTTAGTTTATTTAAATTTGCTGCATGTTTTGCTATTACTGATTTTCCTTTTTCAGGTACAGGATCATGTAAAGTACCATCAACTAAACGTTCTGTTGCAATAAACACCCGATTCAAATAACCAATTTTTCTAAATATTAACGTTACTAAAGGTATCCCAATGAAAAGAATAAATAAAACATACATAAAAGCAATATTAGAATAATATGCAAACTGTATTATAGACGTTGTCAATGAGCCCCAGACAAATATTAAAATTAAGGTTAACAATACTTGTATTCCAATAGAAGTTTTTGCAAATACATCTTGAATTGTATACAAAAACTTAGCAATCAAACTGTTTTTTATTTTTGTAATCAAACCGTTTCTATCTCTAACCTTTTCATATATCCAAATCAATTGATAAATGCCTAACCATAAAGAAAAAACTACAACGATTTGAGAAATAAGGATCCCCAAAGAAATTTGAAAATTGCCGTAAAAAAATAAATTAAAGTAGCCCATTAGTATAGTTAAAAAAGCAGATAACACTACCACATTAAAAATTAATAATAGAAGCCATATTTCCAACGGACATTTATCAAAAAGACGCATCATAAATCCATCTCGAAACCATGATTTTCGAAACTTGAATTTAAATAAAATAGTGACTAAAGCAATTATACCTATAACCATTGATGATAAAGTTATGTTTCTTTCTATTTTAAATGACTGGTAATCAGGAATTAAGTGTGTTTTAGAAGTTGGAATTATGATTTTTCCCTCATACATAACAGAGCTACCTTCTAATAACTGATCAAGCATTAGTGATCTACTGATATTGTGCGATGCTAATGGTAACTTTAAAAACCCATTTTTATCGTTATACTTCCTAGAAAGTGCTGTTTGCTCTGACAGATCTCCCTTTGAAAAAATTTCACCAGTTTCTATATTTCTTAGTTCATAACTAAAAATGTTGTAATCTAACTGTTGTTCATTTTGTAAAAGTTGTAAATAGGAGTTAAATTCCTCTTGCAATTCTACTCTTATTTTTTCCTCTACATAAGAATCATCCTCAAATATTTTCTTTATGTCATTTATTTTAAGGTCTCTCTCTTTTTTAAGTGCATCAACAGCTGCAGTATTCCCGAAATTTTGTGCCTCTGAAATACGTAAATTATAATCGGTTTCAATCGCTGATAATTGCTCACTTAAACTACCATAGCGATTTCTATAATCATTTATATAAGATTTGTCAATAGTGATATTTTCTAAATCAGGTATATTTGTTAATTCCATTAAACCTAAATAATCTAAAAAGTTATTATAGGAATATGTGAATTGTTCACTATCAAAATAATCATCTGTACCTATAAATCGTTCAGCATTATCAATAGTTATGAAGATGGACAAGAAAACAACACTTAATAATAAACACCAACTAAATGTTTTAAAAAAGTTTCTGCGCATACTTTTGAAACACCTCCCTTTAAAGCCATTCATTATATCTATTACATAAATATAAATTTTTCAATTAGTATTACTTTTCAATCTTATAGCCAATCCCCCATACAACCTTTATATAACGAGGATTTTTGGGATTTTCTTCTATTTTCTCGCGTATTTTTCGAATGTGAACGGCTACAATATTTTCAGCGTTATATGCTTCTTCTTGCCAAACACGTTCATAAATATCATTAATGGAAAAAACACGCCCTGCATTAAGCAATAATAGTTCAGTAATCTTATACTCAATTGGGGTTAGTTTAATTGACTTACCATCCACCTTAACTTCCTTTGCCTCCCGGTCAAGAACTAAACCATTTACCTCAGTTGATGATTGTTGCTCATTGTATGTCCCTAGTTGAACATACCTACGCATTTGTGATTTCACTCGTGCCACCAATTCCATTGGATGAAAGGGCTTTGTAATATAATCATCAGCCCCTACTGATAAACCATGGATTTTATCTGAATCTTCAGCTTTTGCACTAAGCACAATAATTGGAATGTTATATTTCTCACGTATTTTAAACGTCGTTTGGATTCCATCCATTTCAGGCATCATAATATCCAAAATAATTAAATGTACATCATGGTGTTCTAACAATTTAATCGTTTCAACACCGTTGGCTGCTTTTAGCACTTGATAACCTTCGTTTTTTAAATAAATTTCAATACCATCCCTAATCTCCTCCTTGTCATCCGTTACTAAAATCGTATAGCTCATCACAGTCACACCTCATTCCTAATCTCTTATTAAGTATAATGATCAATTCTTAATAATCTCATTAAACAAAAATGAAGAAATTCTTAAGAAATTCCTAATAACCACTGGTTGACTCATTACAAATTGTTATTAAAGCCATATCTAAAACTATAAAAAAACTTTACTTCTATTCAGTTACATCGTAATATCTAAATATAATAATATTATTTAAAGGGTGAAATAGAGTGGATTTTAAACCATATCAAGAAACAGCCGATATGTTAAAAGTAATCGGTCATCCCGTTAGATTGTGTATTGTCATCGGCTTACTGAAAAAGGAGCAATGTAATGTTTCTTTCATGGAGAATTGTATGAACATACCCCAATCATCAGTTTCAACACATTTACAAAAACTAAGAGCAGCAGGTATTATTGCAGGGGAAAGAAATGGTCTTGAAGTATCTTATCGACTTAAAGATGAAAAGACAAAGAAATTCATTCAACAAGTTGCAACATTAGTTGAACCTAACAACGGAAATCCTTTTGAAGGAAAAATTTTAGATTAATATTAAGATTGCGAAAGATTGTTATGTTTATTTAACATTATAGATCATCTTTAATTTTCATCTTGTTGATCTGTTAATCTTTCTATTATCTTTCTTTTCTTATATAACATCATTCCAGCTTCTGCAACATCATCGATTGATTGTTTATTTATAAAAGCACCGAATAACATTCCTGCTATGGGTATCATTTGAAATAATTTTTTCCAACCAAAATTATCTCTATAAACCACAATAACTTCTCGCCACCCTTGTATTTGAGAAAGGGCTTCTTTTTCTCTATCTCTATTATTAAAATCTTTCAAATCATTTAATATTACTTTTTTACCAACAATATCAGAAGAAGCAAATTGTAAACACTTTATAATAAATATTCGTTCATCTTTATCCCTTGGATCATAACCATATGAAACTGCTATATCCTGTAATGTTTTTAATGATAAACCTAGAATAGCAGGAATATCTATTGCTAATGTAAAAATTCCTCCAAAACCTGTGGTAGCACCTTGCAACGTGGCAATATCTTTATGTGATTTCCTAATTTCTTGTGATACACTATTCATGATATGTATTGGTATAGTAGTATGGATATCATTTATTTCATTAACATCCATATTTATATTATATTTTGAAAATCGTTTTAGCACTTGTTTTTGATTTGTTAAATATTTTCCACCATTATCAATATAACTTACTAGTTCTTCTAATATTAGATTTATTTTTTTGTGGATAAATTTTGGTGTAATTTTATCTAAGATTAAAAAAGGTATTCTTCCGATTTTTTCCCAAAACCATAAATCGTCTTGTTGTTTTTCCCATATTTCAACTTCTTTTAACATCATTTCTAATTGCTCTGTTGTTTCCATTTAAAAACACCTCTATTATCTTTTTCTAAACGCACTGCTTCATCCATCATGAGGATGAAATGATAAAAAAGAAACCCGACTTTAAGGTCGGGTTTTTCTGAATCAAAATCAAGTTACATTCCAAGCCATTTCTTGAATAATTGTTTTGTCGTATCTTTATTCAGTGCAGCAATGGAAGTTGTTAATGGGATTCCCTTAGGACAAGACATCACACAGTTTTGTGAATTACCACAGCCTTCAAGTCCACCATCTTGCATAATCGTATCTAAACGTTCTTCTTGATTCATTTCACCTGTAGGATGTGCATTGAACAAACGAACTTGAGATAAAGGAGCGGGTCCCATAAAGTTTGTCTTTTCACTTACATTTGGACAAGCTTCCAAACAAACTCCACATGTCATACACTTCGATAGCTCATAAGCCCATTGACGTTTTGATTCAGCCATACGAGGTCCTGGACCTAAATCATACGTCCCATCGATTGGAATCCAAGCCTTCACTCTTTTAAGAGAATCAAACATACGTCCACGATCAATGACAACATCTCTTACAACAGGGAATGTAGACATCGGTTCTATTCTGATCGGTTGCTCTAATTTGTCCACTAGTGCCGTACATGCTTGTTGAGGTTTTCCGTTAATAACCATAGAACATGCACCACATACTTCCTCCAAACAATTGGATTCCCAAGTAACAGGTGTTGTTTTTTCACCCTTAATATTAACAGGGTTTCTTTGTACTTCCATCAATGCGCCAATCACATTCATATTTGGACGATACGGAATTTCAAATTCCTCTTTATAAGGTTTTGATTTTTGATTTTCTTGACGAGTTACAATAAATTTTATTGTTTTATTTTGCGTTTCTGCACTCATTTTTTAGCGGCTCCTTTCTTCTTATCTGAAGAATAGTCACGTAAACGAGGTTTGATTAATGAAGCATCTACTTCTTCGTAATCGATACTTGGTCCATTAGGAGTAAATGAAGCTTTTGTAGTTTTCATGAATTTCTCATCATTACGTTCAGGAAAATCTGGTTTATAATGAGCTCCACGACTTTCATCCCTTTTTAATGCTCCTATAGTAATAACACGGGCGAGTTCAAACATGTTCCATAATTGACGAGTAAAGGAAGCACCTTGATTACTCCATCCTGCAGTATCGTTAATGTTAATGTTTTTATATCGTTCCATTAGCTCTACTATTTTATCATCTGTTTCTTGAAGTTTTTTATTATATCGAACAACAGTGACATTGTTTGTCATCCATTCTCCTAATTCTTTATGAAGCTTGTAAGCATTTTCCGTACCATCCATTTTTAAAATATCTTCGTATTTTTGCGTTTGTTTCTTGTTCTCTGCTTCAAATACTTTAGATGATACATCTTCTGCAAAATTATCCAAACCTTTTATATATTCGATCGCTTTAGGTCCAGCTACCATACCCCCGAAGATTGAGGATAATAAGGAGTTAGCTCCTAATCGATTACCACCGTGGTATTGATAATCTACTTCTCCTGCTGCAAACAAACCAGGGATATTCGTCATTTGATTATAATCTACCCATAGTCCTCCCATAGAATAATGTACGGCAGGGAAAATTTTCATCGGAATTTTACGAGGATCGTCACCCATAAACTTCTCGTATATTTCAATAATTCCACCTAGTTTTACATCTAATTCCTTAGGATCTTTGTGAGATAAATCTAAGTAAACCATGTTTTCACCGTTTACACCTAACTTCTGATTCACACAAACATCGAAAATTTCTCTTGTAGCAATATCCCTTGGCACTAAGTTACCGTACGCTGGATACTTCTCTTCCAAGAAATACCATGGTTTTCCATCTTTATATGTCCAAACTCTACCACCCTCACCACGTGCGGACTCAGACATTAATCTAAGTTTGTCATCCCCCGGTATAGCTGTTGGATGTATCTGAATAAATTCACCATTTGCATAATTAACACCTTGCTGATATACGGCACTTGCCGCTGTTCCTGTGTTAATGACAGAGTTTGTAGATTTACCAAAAATAATTCCTGGACCTCCTGTTGCTAGTATTACCGCATCTGCAACAAAAGTAGTGATTTCCATACTACGTAAGTTTTGAGCTGAAACACCTCGACATACACCGCTATCATCTATAACAGCAGAAATAAATTCCCAGTGTTCATATTTTGTAACTAAACCTGCAGTTTCATATCTACGAACTTGCTCATCTAATGCATATAATAATTGTTGTCCTGTTGTTGCACCCGCAAATGCTGTACGATGATGTTTTGTACCTCCGAATCTTCGGAAATCAAGCAACCCTTCTGGGGTACGATTAAACATAACACCCATGCGATCCATTAAATGAATGATTCCTGGTGCTGCATCACACATTGCTTTAACTGGTGGTTGGTTCGCTAAAAAGTCTCCACCATAAATGGAATCATCAAAATGTTCCCAAGGAGAATCGCCTTCCCCTTTTGTATTTACAGCTCCGTTAATGCCACCTTGTGCACAAACGGAGTGTGATCTTTTTACTGGTACAAAGGATAAGAGGTCTACATGAACTCCGGCTTCCGCTGCTTTAATTGTCGCCATTAGCCCTGCTAATCCTCCACCTACTACGATAATTTTAGAATTTGCCACTCTTGTTCACTCCCTCTTAACCGATTTGTATCTGAACTGATTCTAATGTTGATAAAGCAAAGGATTCATCTGTAAAAGCTGTTAAAGCTAGGACAAATAATACGGATAAAATGACAAATACACCCATCCATATGTAGGAAGATACTCTTTGTGCTCTTGGACCTACTGTAATGCCCCAACTAACTAAGAAAGACCACATTCCGTTACTAAAGTGGAAGGAAGCAGCTACGATCCCTATTACATACAACGCAAAAAACAAAGGATTTGATAGCGTATTGTGCATATGAGCCGCTAAATCCTCATGTCCTAAAGAACCTATTGCTACCCTTAATCTAGTATCTGAAAAATGCCAAACGACAAATATTAAAGTAATGACACCCGTTATTCTTTGCCACATAAACATGTGATTACGAACATATCCATAGTTGTTCACGTTATGTTTAGCTTGAAATGCAATATACAAACCATACACGCCATGATACAATAACGGAAGCCAAATTCCAAAAATTTCAAGAAATAATACTAAAGGTAAGCTGTTTAGCCATAATACCGACTCAATAAACCCTTCCTTGCCTGCATTAAAAGCCTCATAATTTGTAAGCATATGTTCAACTAAGAAAAGTCCTAGCGGAATCACACCCAACAGGGAATGTAACTTACGAGAATAGAATGAATTTAATTTCATGTTCCAGTGTTCTCCTTTCATCCTGTGTCGCCATAAATAATTTAGTTTTTCAGTTTCAATTTTTATTCATGTTATCGTAAACAAATAGACACAATTATTATATTACAACTTTATAGCTTATAATGGAAGTGCATTTATTTTATAATTAATTATAACAATATTGCATAAAGGAATGATCTAATGGAAATCATGCATATGTTCGTAGCCGTAGTTGAGGAAGATAGTCTAAATCAAGCTGCCAAAAAATTAAATATTTCCCAACCAGCATTATCCAGAAAAATTAGTAAGTTCGAAGAGCAACTGGGTGTATCTTTATTTAATAGAAAAGGAAACCGTCTTAAACTCACTCCAATTGGTTTCATTAGTTATGAGTATGCCCTTGAAATGATTGAATTAGATAAAAAATTTCAAAAAGCAGTATTAGATTATAAAAATGGGACTAAAAAAAGCATTATCATAGGAGCTAGCTTAACCACTCTACAATCTACTTTACCTGATCTTATTCAGCTCATTACGAAGGATTCACCTGAAACAGATATTAAAGCCATCACAGGGAAAACACATGAAATCTTATCTCTGGTGAAAAAGGATAGAGTGGATTTTGGATTAGTAGCTTCTAAAGTGGAAGATAAGGACATCCATTGTGAGCCTTTATTTGATGATTATCTAAAACTAGTCATTCCAAAGGAACATGAGTTATCAAAGCAAAAAATGATCAACACAGAAGATTTAGATAAGTTACCGATGATTCTTTTTTCTAAAGGTACTTTGTATCGCATATTAATGGAAGAGTTATTCCATCATTATAAAGTATATCCAGAAATCAAAATGGAAATTGATTCATTTGAAGCTATATTACGTTTAGTTTCAACTCTCAGAGCTGCAACATTATTACCACACTCTTATTTGCGTGATAGTTTACTGGAAGATAATGACTTAATGGTCATCAATTTAAAAGAATTAAAACAAACGATGAGAACAACCTCATTAATGTATAAAAACTGGGATTCACTTGATCCTACAACTCAAAACTGGATTCAAAAAGTAAAGATGCAATATCATACAAACTTATGAAATGTAAAATAGAAGAAATTATTAGAAAAATATGATATCCTAAAATTCAGCATACCGAAAAGGAGATTATGTATATGGAACAAAGCCATTCTACTCGTAATGTCATTTTGATTGCATTAATCAGTTTTTTCATCTTTTTAGTTATGAGTTTTTTACCATCTGAAAACAATGAAGAAGTACTCCTTAATGATGAAAAAACGATCAGTATACAACAAGCCGAAGAAAGTGCTTTGCAGTTTTTATTTGATCACTACAATGTAGATGTAAATCAGGTAGAAACCCTACTTACATTTCAAACCCAAAAGCAGTTAGGTGGATACTTGCAAAAAAATGATCTGGTTTCAGATTATAATGAGCAGTATGGAGATTCAAACCCTATTGATTACTTTCAAATTCAAGTGAATGATGCCACTCAAAAATACCTAGTTAACATACATATGACTAGTGGAAATGTGCTTGGATGGAAAACAATTGATGGAAATATGAATACAGAAGAATTGCAACAACAAGAGATCGCTGAATTATTTTTAATCGAGCAAGGATATAACATCAACAACTTTTACTTATTACCACAAGATGAAAACGAAATGAGCAACTATATATTTGAAAGTTATGAGGAAGGTGTAGCAGATGCCAAATTACAGCTACATACAATAATCGAAGCAGATCAAGTGATTTCGTTTAATATGACCTTCTCTATTCCAGAACCTTTTGTTACTTGGATGGAGAAACAAGATAATCAAGCTTCATTAATGTCTGTATTAATGATTATTTTCAACGTTATTTTTGGAATTATTGCTTTGATCATCTCCATTGTTTTAAGAAAACATATTTCTTTCAGCAAAGGTATTTTACTTACACTTATATTTCTTGCCATCTACACAATTACCAACTTTAATATGTATCCCGTTAATCGAGCGATGTTTTCAGAAGAAGGTAATGACACAGCCATTATCATGATGGTTGTATCCATTATTATATATGCTCTGCTCAGTGTAATTCTTTACTTTACATCCATTTCAGCTGACGGTATCTGGAAGGACAGAAGTGAGACACTATGGCCAAATAGAAAAAATCCAAATTACGGTAACCATGTAATAAAAGCAATGGGGTTTGGATATTTATTTTCTTTCATTATATTAGCAGTTCAAAGTATATTTTATTTCATTGGAGAAACTTTCTTTGATGTATGGTCAGTAAGTGATCTCACTTTTTCACCATATAATTTATGGATGCCTGGTTTAATGCCTCTCATCGCATGGGCAGCTGCCATTTCCGAGGAAATAATCTATCGGTGGTTTGGAATTCCATTATTCAAAAAAATCTTTAGAAGTACGATTGTTGCAGTCATCATATCAAGTATGGTCTGGGCGATCGGACATATGGCATACCCAATCTACCCTGCATACACTCGTTTTTTTGAAGTAACGATCATTGGTCTGATATTTGGTTATATCTTTTTGAAATTCGGATTTATGACAGCTGTTTTTGCACATGCCATTGTAGATAGTATTTTATTTTCACTTCAACTTGTATACTTTGATTTTTCCAAATACGCTTTATTGTCTTTATTTTATATGGTGTTACCAGCCATTGTTGCTTATATTATGTTTAAATTTCATCAAAGATTTAAGAGGAACTATCCTGATCCTCCCGAAGAGATGTCATAATCTCCCCTGCTAGTTTATCTCCAATTCCGAGGGGTTTGAAATCTTCAATAGATGCCTCTCGGATTTTTTTTAATGATCCGAAGTGTTTTAATAATTTCTTTCTTCTTTTCTCCCCTACGCCCGGAATGGAATCCAGCTGAGAGGCAACCATTGATTTACTTCTAGATTGTCGATGGAATGTAATCGCAAATCGGTGAACTTCTTCTTGAATTCTTTGCAGTAAATAAAACTCTTGCTGATCACGTGGAATAGGAATCACCTCAGGTGGATTTCCGACCATAAGTTGTGCTGTTTTATGTTTTTCATCCTTCACCAAACCACATACAGGAATAAATAAACCTAACTCATCCTCTAAAATTTCAATCGCTGCTGAAATCTGTCCTTTTCCTCCATCAACAATGACTAAATCGGGCAATGGTAAGTTTTCTTTTAATACCCTCTCATATCGCCTTCTAACAACCTCTCGCATTGAGCCGTAATCATCTGGTCCTTTTACTGTTTTAATTTTATATTTACGATATTCTTTTCTTTCAGGTTTTCCATCCACAAAAACAACCATGGCGGATACTGGGTTGGCACCTTGAATATTGGAATTATCAAAAGCTTCGATACGATGAATTGGATCTGTACCTAACCATCTCCCTAAGTTTTCTACTGCTTTGGTCGTGCGTTCTTCATCTCTCTCAATCAATTTGAACTTTTCTTCAAGTGCAATTTTTGCATTATCATTCGCCATGATCACTGCTTGTTTTTTTAATCCACGTTTAGGTAAATGCACCTTCACTTTCAACCAAGATTGCAAATCTTCTTTAATGCCTTCCTCAGCAATATTTTCTGTCTCGTTACGATCAGGTAAAACAATCTCATTAGGTAAAGCAGGATTTTCGCTATAGTATTGAGTGATATAAGAAATGAAATCTTCATACGCTTCACCATAATACGGAAATCTGGAAGCATGACGTTCAATCATTTTCCCTTGCCTTACATACAAAATTTGCACACACATCCAACCTTTGTCTACGGCATATCCAAATACATCCCGATCTATGTTATCTTTCATTGTAATTTTTTGCTGTTCCATTAAAACTTCGATGTGTTTAATCTGATCTCTGAATTCCTTAGCTTTTTCAAATTGCAGCTGTTCTGCCGCATCATGCATTTGTTTTATTAATTCAACCTTGATTTGCTCGTGACCACCATTTAAAAATTTCGTAATCTCTTGAACCATTTCTTCATATTGATTTTCATCTACATCATATTCACATGGTGCTACACATTGTCCTAAATGATAGTATAAACAAACTTTGTCAGGTATCGTTTTACATTTACGTAAAGGATATAATCGATCTAATAGCTTTTTAGTTTGCTGTGCAGCAAATGCACTCGGATAAGGACCAAAATATTTACCTTTATCTTTTAAGACTTTTCTGGTCACCTCTAATCTAGGATGCGTATCGTTCGTAATTTTAATATAAGGATATGTTTTATCATCTTTTAGAATAACGTTGTAACGTGGGTGATGTTCCTTTATAAGATTACATTCTAAAATAAGTGCTTCTTTATTACTCGATGTGACAATATATTCAAAGTCCTCAATCAGACTCACTAGTTTTTGCGTTTTTGCATCATGGCTTCCTGTGAAATAAGATCTTACTCTATTTTTTAAAACTTTTGCTTTACCAACATAGATGATATCTCCGCTTTCATTTTTCATTAAATAACATCCAGGTTGATCCGGAAGCAGCGATAATTTATGTTTTATTTGTTCTATTTTTTTTTGCCGTTTCTCTAATTCACTCATCATTGCTTCTCCCCTATACATTAAGCACATATGTTTCTATTTCATTTTATCATAGCACAAAGTTAATTAACTTTCAGCGGAGTTAATGTGCAAAAAAAGCCCTCTTTTTAGGAGGGCTTTTCATTTACTAGTTATTTTTAAATTATAGGTGTTTAGATACAACGCTTTTCAAAGCATCTTTTGGTTGGAATCCAACAACTTTATCTACAGGTGCTCCATCTTTAAATACGATTAAAGTTGGGATACTCATTACTCCAAAACGTGAAGCTGACTCAGGATTGTCATCCACATTCACTTTTGCAATTTTAAGTTCAGTACCAATTTCTTCGTCTAATTCTTCAAGTACTGGAGCTACCATTTTACAAGGTCCGCACCAAGGTGCCCAAAAGTCAACAAGAACAGTTCCAGTGCTCTCAACTTCCCCTTTAAATGATTGATCTGATACATTCACGATAGCCATGACTGATTCTCCTTTATTTAAAATGTATAATTTCTAATATTATTTGTACATTATAACATAAAGTTAGTTAATTTCAAATCTAAATTAGAATGTTTCTAATCTAGAATCATGATTCAAATTTATTATGGTCACAATTAAATAATTTATGCGAAGTGACTCACAATTGTCACTAGCGTGGCTTTACAATTATATACTTGGTTAGGTATACTTAATACTAATTGAGCTATTTTAGGAGGGAATTTCATATGAGCGAAACTAGACAACCTGAATTGCACGTAAATGAAGAACCAAGAAACGATTTTATTGATGTTGGTGTCGGATTTGCAGTATCTACTGGTATTTTCTTTCTCATCGCGATCATTGCCACTATTTTGTCTGTTATTAGTAACTAGTACATATTTAATACATTAAATATAACAACCCACATTTATATATTAGCCATATAAATGTGGGTTTCTTCTAACTTTCCTGAAATGAATTAATTCACCCTTCGTTTATTTGTTCCCTTCACTTCAATTACCTTTACAAACGGCTCAATTCGATCCATTAAACGCTGTGCTTTATGTTCTTCTTCTCCATCTTTATTGGTAAAACTAAAATGTTTCTCTAGACCTTTAATATCATAATTAGAAGTAAAGAAGGTTGGTTTTCGATTCATTCTATAATTCAGTATCGTACCTATAACATGATCCCTAGCCCAAGGATTCAGATTCTCAGCACCTATATCATCAAATACTAATAAATCTGTCGTTTTTAACATTTCAATTGTATCTTTTAGCCTTTTGGAATCCTTCATCATATCCTTTAAATCTTCAATAAAATCAGGCACATAAACAATCACTCCACTATGCCCCTTTTTAGCCAATTCATATAACATATAACACATTAAAAAGGTCTTCCCAGTACCAAAACCACCCTGTAAAAACAATCCTTTTATTGATAACCCTTCGGTTTTTGTTTTCACTATATATTCAGAAACTAATTTAGCAGATTCGTATCTTTCAGCATCTTTCATTAAAATCTCATTTGCAGAATAACCTTCATTTAAAGCACGCTCATCAATGTAAAAACTTCGAACCCTTTTTCTAATTTTTTCCTGTGCTTGAGATGCAATGAGTTTTTTACAAGAAACTTTTTGATCGTAAATATGGGACAAATCATTAGAAGTTTCAACTGATAATTTTGTATAATGTCCTTTAAAGTCGTTAGGGCATTTCTCTAAACCAGGACACATCTCACACTGGTTGTATTCTTTTACATATTCATACAAACGGTTCATGTGTACTTTTAGATCGCGATCCGTTAGTTCTGGATGTTTTAATAGAAATTTTTTTATTAAAGGGTCTGACAAAAGACGTTTTACTTTTTCTTTTCCAGAATCAAATTGCTTAGACTCAGGTATACTTTTCATCACCTGTGATAATGATTCCATTTAAGTGCAACCTCCTTTTAGAATTTGATACTAAAATCTATATCAATTCCCATCTAATTGTTGGGTTAACTTTTGAATTTCATCAAGTTCTTTTTGGGTAAAGCTCCTTTTTTCGACTTGATTCGTTGTAATAATCGGTATTTTTGGTTTCTGATTTTGATTCATTCTTGAAGAATAAGTTCTACTATTAGATTTTTTGTTTGCTTTATTCTCTTTTAACTTTTCTTTTATCTCATTTTTATTTCGAATATATTTAACAGCTTGCTCAAAACTATTTACTTGTTTTCCTAAAAGATCAGAAGCAATAGAATCTATAAAGTTTTTGTTCCAGTCCAAATCATGTGAGACTAAGTAATGAATTAAGACATTAGTAACTTCTTCTTTAAGTTTATAGTTCATATCTATTTTATCAAAAATGTCTAAAATACGATCTGGAATTGAACCAGGGAAAACTCGTTTTAAAACATGAGTATAAGGTACGTTACATAACATCATGTTGTATTGTTGTTTATCACACTGACCAATAAATACTTCTGGTATATCTAAAAAATAATCAGGATCTACAATTTTTTCTTCATAAGATACACGTTCGTCTTTTGAATCTTTTTTCAAAAATCGTTCGCGATTGTCCTCACGTGTTTTATCCTGTCTGTAATTAGAGTTTGCTTTTTTTTGTAATTGATCAATAACCAAGTCACCATTTTCAGAAAAGATACCATCTTCATCTAATAAGCTACTGACTTCTTGTAAGGTTAAATGATATTTTTTAATCACATAATTGATCGCATTAATTTGTTCAGGTTCATATTTTAAATTTTCAATACATGAACGATTCATGGAGTTACGTGGTATTCTAGTGATTAAATCTGCATAAGTATATTCATTTGAAGATTCAGATTCAAGAGTTTGATTTACTATTTGTAATGATGCACTTACCTCAAGTTCAGCCTGTTCTAATTCATTATCTACTACTTGTGTATTTAACTGAAACAAATCATAAAAGGGAACAGACACATTTTCTGAATATATTTCTTTCGTTGAAATTTCTGTTGGAAGCTTTTCTTTAAATGATTCTCTTAAGGAGATAACAGTGTGTTTACCAATTTTATCTCTTAATAAAAGAGTTAAATGTTGATTTTTAAAAAATTCCTTCGGAGATAAAGCAGAAAGCAATTTATATTCATATATGTAATCATCGCTATCCAAAATATATTTACGGTAAGTTTGAAGTAAACCTATAGCTTCTAGTTTAGAAAACTGTTCAATTAAAAATTTTCTTCCTCGTTCACTAGGTTCGATTCCAAGAAATAAAAAGAGCTTTCTTTGCTGCTCTAATTCGGAATAACCTAATTGATCAGAAGAAACTTGCTGATATAAAAAGTGATACAAACTTATCGCACTTAATCCAACCATCGGTTGATATATATTATTTAACATATAAGTGTTCATAGAACTCATCGAAAAATCACGATAAATGTAAAATCGATGATTTTCTGTAAAGTGTAATATATTCAATATTTTCATATAATAAAACTCACCAATTAATAGATTTATAAGCTCTGTAAAACATCAAATAAACAGAATTTATAGTACCCTTTATTCTAACATAATATGACCCACAAAAGTGAAGTTAATATATACCCAAATTTCAGTGGAAATTATCCAATCCATTCTCTGATTCTTTTATCATATTGCAGAAATCTAAATGAGCTATATCTTCATTTTGTTTACACAAATCTTTTTGATGGTTTTCAATCCAGTTTGTAATTAAATGATTCATATGCAGTGCTGATTTAGTTGGGATTTGATGTGTTTTTCCCTCTAGAAAATGAATTTCATTGTTAGGCAATTCTTTGTGTAAGATATTGGCATATTTATGAAATCCTTTATCTTGATCACCATAAATTAATAATTGGGGAGATTGTATATATTTCAATTTAGAGGAACAATTATAAGAAAGTGTAGCTTTATAATACTGTTTTATATTTTTAACATTTCCTCTTTTTGCTTCTTTATATAACTGTTTAAATGTAGGTTTCATATCTGCATTCCCACGAGTAATCACATAAGCAAGGAAACTTTTAGCTCTTATCGAAGTTAAACCAATAGCCATCATAATTCTTCTCTTTAATTTAAAATCACTTACCTCAGACATAGCACTAATTAATATTCCTCCAAAAAAACGGTCTGGATAAGTTAACATGGCTTCCAATGCTATAGTACCTCCTGTTGAATATCCACAGATATAACATCGTTTTATTTTCAAAAAATCCAAAAGTTGTATTATATCATCAGCAATCAGAGAAAAGGTAAGAGGTTCCTTTGATGATTGACTTAAACCATGACCTCTAATATCAAACGTAATAACTTCAAATTCATCGGATAATTGTTGTGTTTGATAAATAAAGTTCGAACAAGTAAGCAAAGGAGGGTGAATGAATATGATAGGTATACCTGAACCCTTCACTTGATAATAAAGTTTAACTTCATTTACTTGTTTAAAAGGCATTTACATTCCCCCATCATTGGTTTCTGCTTTTTATTATTTCCTTAGTTGGAATTTTTACTAACTAATTTATTGGGAATTTTTCTATTTTTAAAATGAAAAAACTCGCCGGTTGGCGAGCCTTTAAACTGTAAAAAACAGCCCTGAGTCAGGAGCTGCTGAGATTTTAGTTTAGAACATTTTATATCCTTGACTTCTTAATTTTTTAATGGTTAATCCACTTAGGATAGCACCTATTAGACCACCAATGAATGTGATGTAATCGGTAATTTGATACTGAGTTATATTAGTAAGTAGTGATTCTCCAGCTTCCCATAACCAATATACCATGTAAGGAATAACAACCAATATATACACATAAACGGGAAACCAGGTTGTTTTTAATAACATGTTTAAAATAAAACCGATGCCAAAAAATAAAACAAACGTTAAAGCAAACAGTATTGGTAATTGAATAATATCAACTTCGGTGTTCATTTAGTTAACCCCTCATTTTCACGAAATAAGAACATCTAGTATTTTACTTGATTTTTTTATGCAAAGTCAATAAGTAAGGTACTATTTCATAAGCTATCTTGAAATTGTAAACAAATTATGAATTTTGCATGGAATGAACCGTATTGTTTGCTACGAATTAATGTTTAGTTTAAAATGATGAGGAAACTACATCAACTATTACATACGTTTATAAAAATTAGAGGAGTGAAATTTAAATGAGTGAAGCAGCTTTAACCTTAGAAGGTTGGTATGCATTACATGATTTTAGAGCAATGGATTGGAACGCTTGGAAAAGCCTATCTCCAGCAGAGAGAAAACAAGCTGAGGATGAGTTTCTTTCATTTATACAAGAGTGGTCTGATATAGAAGAAAAAAAACAAGGTAGTACTGCAATATATAGTATCGTTGGTCAAAAAGCGGATTTTGTTATGATGCACCTTCGTGAAACACTTGAAGAAATTAATGAATTAGAAAATGCATTTAATAAAACAACACTTGCTCAATTTACTATTCCAACGTACTCTTATGTTTCTGTAGTTGAATTAAGTAATTACATGGCTCAAGGTGACGGAGATCCAATGCAAAACCCTGAAATTATAGCCAGGTTAAAACCTACACTACCAAAAGCGAATCATTTATGTTTTTATCCAATGAATAAACGCCGTGAAGGTAATGATAATTGGTACATGTTAAGCATGGAAGAACGTCGTGGAATGATGAGAAGTCATGGAATGATTGGACGACAATATGCTGGAAAAGTAAAACAAATTATTACAGGTTCCGTAGGATTTGATGATTGGGAATGGGGAGTTACCTTGTTCGCTGATGATGCCTTGCAGTTTAAAAAGCTTGTATATGAAATGCGTTTTGATGAAGTAAGTGCTCGATTCGGTGAATTTGGAGAATTTTTTGTAGGTAATTTATTAGATCAGAATAAGATGTCAAAAATGTTAGAAATTTAATTATTTTAAAAAATAGATAGTAAAAAACGAGCAGTTTTCTGCTCGTTTTTTTGTTTCCTTCTTTTTCATAATGATTACTCAAAATTAAATTATCATTTTATCTGTAAGTTTCAATAAGTAATTCATTTTTTAAAAGGAGTGTTTATATATGACATTAGCTCAAGACATCAAACAATTTCAAGATGAAAATCTGAAGAGAGTCCCGCAAGAGGTATTAGAACAGGTTTTTCGATCCATAAAAGAATTAGATGACTCAGATCATCCTAAAGGGTTAAAAGTTGGAGATACTGCACCAGATTTCACTTTAAAAATGCAGTAGGAGAAAATGTTCACCTTTATGATGAACTAAATAAAGGGCCTGTTATATTAAGCTTTTATCGTGGTGAGTGGTGCCCATACTGTAACTTGGAAGTAAGAGCATATCAACAAAAAATAAATGAAATTACTGAATTAGGAGCTCAAGTCATTGCAATTAGTCCTGAAGAACCAGACTATTCATTAACCTTAAAAGAAAAACATGATTTATCTTTTCAAGTATTAAGCGATATTGGAAATAAAGTTTCTGAGACCTACAAATTAACGTTTCAGTTTCCTGATTATATAAAAGAAGTGTATAAAAATGTGTTTCAAAATGACTTAGGAAAAAGAAATCATGATGTAAGTTGGGCATTCCCAATACCAGCTACTTATATTATCAATTCAAATAAAAAAATCATTGCAGGATTTGCTAAGGCAGATTATACAAAACGTATGGAACCATCAGAAGCAATTGAAGCTTTAAAAAAAATAAATTAAAAAGTTTTAAAAAGGCATAATTTAAAAGATATTGAAAGAAAAAATCATCTGTAAATATTGATACCATAAAGTTAGAACGGTAATTTCATCAAACATATAATATATTTTAATAAAATAAAAAAATGGTAGAAACGGGCAGAGGACTGCTCGTTTTTTTCTTTATTAAAGATATTTTTTTGTAATGTATTTCACATTCATTTTAAAGTCAATATGGTACTATTTTCTTGTTAACTTTTAAAAGTACTTTATTTTATAAAAGGGTGTGTTTATAGATGACATTAGCTCAAGCCATCAAACAATTCCAAGATGAAAATTTAAAGAGAGTCCCGCAAGAAGTATTAGAACAGGTTTTCCAATCTATAAAAGAATTAGATGAGTCAGATCATCCTAAAGGATTAAAAGTAGGTGACATTGCGCCAGATTTTACTTTGAAAAATGCAGTAGGAGAAGAGGTTCATCTTTATGAGGAACTAAATAAAGGGCCTGTTATATTAAGCTTTTACCGTGGTGAGTGGTGCCCATACTGTAACTTGGAAGTAAGAGCATATCAACAAAAAATAAATGAAATTACTGAACTAGGTGCTCAACTTTTTGCAATTAGTCCTGAAGAACCAAATTATTCATTAACCTTAAAAGAAAAACATGATTTATCTTTTCAAGTATTAAGCGATATTGGAAGTAAAATTTCTGTGGATTACAAATTAACGTTTCAGCTCCCTGATTATTTAAAAGAAGTGTATAAAAATGTATTTCAATACGACTTAGTAAAAAGAAATAATGATGTTAGTTGGACATTGCCAATACCAGCTACTTATATTATCAATTCAAATAAAAAAATTGTTGCAGGATTTGCTAGTGCAGAATATTACAAACGTATGGAACCGTCAGAAGCGATTGAAACTTTAAAAAAACTGAATTAAAAAAATTATTATAAGACCAAGTTTGTATGTAATTATTGAAAAACCATCAGTGAATATAATTTCACTGATGGTTTTCCTTAATTACTCCATTTCCGATTTTTGTCTCAAATATTCTTCAGTATCCCGATCTCTTTGTCGGCTTTTTTCCTTTAAACGTTCAATCGCAGGTTGTACGAGATAATCAATTTCTTTTTGAACCGTATAAGCTAGATCATGCCGACTCTGGTCTTCTAAATAATGTCCAACATCCATTAAAGTATTATATCGATCCAACTCTTCTCTTGTTAATAAACCTCGAACCTGTACACTACAATGTTTCATTATCGTACAACCTCCTCAATCAAAGCCCAAAAATTATAAAAAGATATCTAAGTTTAGTATCTTTATGAAATAAGTCCATTTATAAACGTGTTTTCTTCAAAACAAGTGGTATTCCGCCAATGATGTATAAATAACGAATATCTATCATTTTTTTCATAATAGCAGCTGTATAACCCTTTATTTTCTTCTCTCCCACTACCCCAATGGCTTCACCTTTACCTAATGATGCAACTGTTCCTTTGATTTCTGGTGTAAATGTTTTTAATTTCTCTCCTCTAATGCTGGCTGCTAAATTATAAGCACAAGCTACGCCTTGCTGCATTGCAATTTGAGCAGTTGGTGGAAATGGTTTTCCATCTTCTTTGAACATTACAGAACAGTCACCAATGATAAATACGTCGTCAAAACCTGGTGCTCTTAAATATTCATCAACCTTTATACGACCTCTTACTCCTTCAAACCCTGCATTTTCTACTAAGCTGTTACCACGTATTCCGCCAGTCCAAACCACAGTTTGAGATTTAATTTCTTCTCCGCTAGCTAAAATAACACCATCAGGAGTACATTCTTTTATTGGAGTTGAAATCATAAACTCAACACCTTTTTCAGTAAGCAAATCCATTGCATATTTAACTAATTCTGGATCAAAACCAGGCAAAGCTGTTGGAGCCGCTTCTACATTCACGATTCTGACCAAACTAGGATCAACATTAAAATCATTACACAATTTCGGAAGTCGATCAGCTAATTCCCCAACAAATTCGATTCCTGTAAATCCAGATCCACCTACTACAAAAGTTAAATAATCTGTACGACTTTCATCATTTTTAAATTTTGCAAACATATATTCTATGTGCTCACGGATATAGTTCACACTATTTATACTGCGAATACTAAGCGCATACTCTTTAAGTCCTGGAATTCCGAACGTTTCTGGTTCTCCTCCTAGTCCAATAACTAAATAATCATAAGAAACTGAACCATCTTCCAAGATCACTTTCTTTTCATCAGTGTTAATATCAACCACTGTAGATTTAATAAAATCCACTTTAAATTCATCAATTAATTTAGAAATATCCACTCTTGCATTCTTAGGATCATCCGTACCCGCTGCAGGCATATGCAAATGAGTAGTAATATAGTGATAATCATGCTTATTTATTAAAGTAACATCTGCTTCGTTATAGTTTAATTCTTTCTGTAAACGAATAGATGTTACAACCCCTCCGTAACCTGCACCAATAATGACTATTCTTGGTATTTGACTCATAAATATACTCCCATCCATTTCTGTAGTTTCCGTTTTGTAAATGAGTTGTGAAAAAAAGTACAATCAAATCCATGAAAATGTAACTTTATTTTATCCACCCCAATAAATATTATGTTGTAAATTACTGCATCATTTACTTATCCAAATGCAATAATATAACGTTAATTCAAAAATAGCAAGAGAAATTTGTCTAAATTCGTAACAAAATTCACAAACTAACATCATTGATAACAATAAGTGATTAAATCCATATAAATTTTGTATCGATGAATTATATTCTGGGTAATTTAAAAGGTTTTCTTTTAAGATAGGTAAGTTTATAATGAATTACGGAAGGTTCAAATACTCGGAGGTGCAATTTTCGTGTCAAATTTACAACATAATAATGAAATCGTTGATATTACCGTTATTGGTGGAGGACCTGCAGGAATGTTCGCTGCTTTTTATGGTGGTATGAGACATGCTTCTGTAAAAATTATAGAAAGCATGCCACAATTAGGTGGTCAATTAGCTGCATTATATCCTGAAAAATACATATATGATGTTGCTGGATTTCCTAAGGTAAGAGCTCAGGAGTTAATCGATAATTTAAAGGAACAAATGAAACACTTCCCCACAGAAGTTTGTTTAGAAGAAAAAGTATTACAAGTTGAAAAAAAAGAAGAGCGTTTATTTGAAATCACTACCAATAAATCTATACATTTAACAAAAGCTATCATCATTACAGGTGGAATAGGTGCTTTTGAACCTAGGAGACTAGATTTACCAAATGCAGATCAATTTGAAAAGAAGAACTTACATTATTTTGTTCCAGATCTAAGTGTATATAAAGATGAAAAAGTTGTAATTTGTGGAGGTGGTGACTCTGCAGTGGATTGGGCATTGATGTTAGAGCCCATCGCAAAGGAAGTAACGATCATCCATCGAAGAAATAAATTTAGAGCACATGAGCACAGTGTGGATAATTTAATGAATTCTTCAGTTAATGTGTTTACACCAAAAGAGATTAGTAAGCTTCATGGTACAGATAGAATTGAAAAAGTTACGATTAAGGATTGTAAAACAGATGAGGAATTTGACTTAGACGTAGATACAGTTATCGTAAACTATGGTTTTATCTCATCATTAGGTCCGATTGCTGAATGGGGTCTAAATATTGTAAAAGGGTCCATCGTTGTTGACTCAAGAATGGAAACAAATATACCAGGTATTTTTGCAGCAGGGGATATTTCAACATACCCAGG
This sequence comes from Chengkuizengella sediminis, assembly GCF_010078385.1. Classification (NCBI taxonomy): domain Bacteria; kingdom Bacillati; phylum Bacillota; class Bacilli; order Caryophanales; family Paenibacillaceae; genus Chengkuizengella; species Chengkuizengella sediminis. The sequence goes on along the minus strand of NZ_SIJC01000013.1, from coordinate 55,979 downwards.
AAAACTAAAACTTATTGCTGTTGGATTTGGTGAAGCTCCAACTGCCATTAACAATGCAAAGGTATATGTTGATCCTGATGCAAAATTATCTCCAGGACATAGCAGTAATATGAAATTTTAAAATATAGGGTATCCTACTCCTGAAGAACTATTTAAAACGGAGGGATATCCTATGTCTTTTTTTTGTTCAGTTTGTAATGGTTTCTCAAAACTTAAAGTCATTTGCCCCAAATGTAATCAAGAAGCAAAAGATTGCGGACGAATCGGTGACTTTATGGGACCTTATTCTGCTTATCTAGCTATAGATGAATTAAAAACTACAAACGGTTATCCTGATTTGATCAATCATCAATGCGTGCATCTTGTTTATTGTGAATCATGTCAATCTGAATTTCATAAAATTATTAATGAGACTGGATATAGCACTTAAGCACATTGAATAGAGTATAAAACACTACTTTCTTTGATTTCAGTTTTATACTCTTCATCCTTAACCTTTAAACCTCTTCTATTACATTCTTCTAACAATAATTGAATAAAATCTTGATCTAATTTTAATTTTAAGGACAAAGCATACGTTTTCAATAATTTTTCATCACTAAGTAACTTCATTTTAATCACCTGTTAAAATAGATTTATTCATAGTGTAACAAAAAATAAGTTTTAGAACAAGTGTTCTGATGAATCGGGAGAGTGAAGAAATGTTACAATGGTTAAAAAATTTATTTGCTCCAAAAAAATGTGCGATCTGTGGAAAACAAGCAATCGATGCTAGGAAATATTACAATGACACTGAGGAACCTGTAGTGGTATGCAGGAATTGTACAGAATATGCTGAAAGACGCGCATTTCGTAAAAGAAGCTGATGAAGGATTTCATCAGCTTCTTTTAAAAATCTTATTTCAGTTTTGTATTACTCAAATTCATTTCTTCCAAACTTATATTAAAATCCTGCCATAAATAGGTTTGATCATACAATGCTGTATCTTTTTTCACTGCTAACATAAGAAGATACGCTAGATAACAACAAAAACTTAAAAAAAGAATGATAATAATCAAAAACGGCCACATATATAACTCCCCCTCTAATAAATGAGTAAAGTAATATATGTATATGTAACAAAATGATCACAATTTCTAATGATTTATATTTTTATCATCATTCCATAGATATTTATTGTCATATTCCGTTGTATCATTCTTTACCCCTACCATTAAAAAGTATGCTAATAATAAACAAAAACCTAAGAATAATGTAACAATAACTAAAAATGCGATCATCAAGCTCATCTCCTTTTTTTTAATACAAAAACCTTCCCGATAGTATTTTGTAATTCCTTACTATCAAGAAGGTTTTTATGCAAATCATTATTAAATTGTAAAATACATGTTTTAATATTTAATCATTAACATTCACTTGGCTGTCCTGCATCTGAGTCTGTTCTAAATGAACTTCCACAACCACAAGTTGCTGATGCATTCGGATTATCAATTGTAAATCCTCCGCCCATAGCTGACTCTTTATAGTCTACATTTAAACCATTTAAATATTGTTGGCTATCCTCATCAACTACAACCTTAAGTCCTTGAATGTCTAGTACTTTGTCATTCTCAGCCTGCTCATTATCAAAACCCATGCCATATGAGAAACCGCTGCATCCTCCTGACTTAACACCTATTCGTAAAAATAAATCGGATGAATCCTCAGCAGCTAACATTTCATTTATTTTTTCTAATGCTGTATTTGTGATATTAATCATATCTTCCCCTCCTTTAAAATTTGTGGGAGCTTATATAATTTATAACTGTGTGTTACAGATTTAATCGATCTGTTAAGTATATTATACTAAGAAACATAATTAGTAACAAGAAAAGGATAAATTTTTCGTATTGCTCGTAGTGGACACTAGGTTTATAATGGATAGGGTGTCATTTAGATTTCTGTGAATGGAAGCTCATTTCAAGAGCATTCAAAGCTATATATGTACCTTAATAAACGTGTACTTATTTATATATTTTACTAAATAATAGGAGGGAGAATATCATGAGTATCCTTACAAGTCGTTCAGATACTAAAATGCAATCCATTATAGAGAAAGTTCAACACGGAGAACGAATTAGCCTAGAAGATGGACTCTTTTTATATCAATCTGATGATCTTTTAACAATAGGTCAATTAGCTAACCAAGTTAATTTAAGGAAAAATGGAAAAAAAGTTTATTTTATCGAAAATATGACATTGTATTTTACAAATGTTTGTGAAGCTACATGTGCATTCTGCGGCTATAAACGAAATCCGGGTGAAGAAGGTGCCTTTACCTACAGCCCTGAACAAGTCATTGAATTTGCAGAAAAACACTATCATCCAGGGGTAAGAGAATTCCATATCACTGGAGGGCATAATCATACTGTTCCTTTTCAATATTATTTAGATTCTATCCAAGGACTAAAGAAACATTTCCCTAATGTAACTATGAAAGCTTACACAGCCGCAGAGGTTGAATTTTTCTCTCGAATCAGTGGATTAAGTATGAAAGAAGTGTTACTAGCATTAAAAGAAGCTGGTGTTGAAACACTCACTGGTGGTGGTGCTGAAATTCTTTCTGAAAGATATCGCAAAAAAATGAGCGTTAACAAAGCAACAACAGAGCAGTGGTTAGATGTCCATCGTGCGGCCCATCAAGTAGGTATGAAAACACATGCTACAATGTTGTATGGTTCTATTGAAACTTTAGAAGAACGTCTGCAACATATGGTTTATTTAAGGGAACTCCAAGACGAAACTCAAGGATTTATGGTCTTCATCCCTTTAGCAGTCCAACCTAAAAATGTAAATGCTGGAATCAAAAGACGTACCTCTGCATTTGAGGATATCAAAACAATGGCCATTAGCCGTTTAATGTTAGATAATTTCCCTCATATAAAAGCATACTTTATTAATATTGGAACTCAATTAACTCAAATGTCATTAACTTTTGGTGCTTCAGATGTTCATGGTACTTTGATTAAAGAGCGAATTAGTCATGCTGCAGGTGCTCTATCTCAGGAAGGTTTAACTCGTGATGAATTGATTTGGTTAGTAAAAGGTGCTAACCGAATTCCTGTGGAAAGAGATACTTTTTATAACGAGATTAAAGTTTACGAATAAGGAAAAGCTAAGAACACTTATGAAATAAACAAATAGGGGAAAAAGGGCCTTATTTAAATAAGGCCTTAAATTTCCTTTATTTCATTTATTAGAGATTATATATAAAGGTTCAATGAAAGGAATAACTTTATGAAAAATATTGTAATATTAGGCGGTGGATACGGGGGATTATCAACTGTTATTGAATTATTAAATGATCAATTTCCAGATGACGCACATATCACCTTAGTAGATCGTATGCCTTATCAAGGTTTAAAAACGGAATATTATGCATTAGCATCAGGTACAATCTCTGATATGGCTATCAGAGTTCAATACCCAATTGATTCAAGACTAACGGTCAAATATGGGGAAATTATAGACGTAAATATCGAAAGTCAACTTGTCCACTTACAAAATGATGATCCTATATCTTATGATCAATTAGTTATTGCTCTTGGTTGTACAGATCGTTATCATGGGATTCCAGGCGCAGATATTTATACTAATAGCATTCAATCTTTATCCGCAACTCGTAGAACTTATCAAGAAGTAAATGATATTAAACCAAATGGACAGGTAACAATTGTTGGTGGAGGTTTAAGTGGTGTTGAAATTGCTGCTGAACTTAGAGAAAGTAGACCAGATCTAAATGTTCGAATATTAGATCGAGGTGACAGCATCCTTTCATCATTTCCAAAAAAACTTCAATCCTATGTACGTGCTTGGTTCGAAGAACATGATATTGAAATGCGCGGAAACATCTGTGTAACTGAAGTAGAACCAAATATAATACATAACCAAAGTGAAAAAATAAATACAGATATCACGGTATGGACTGCAGGTATTCAACCTGTTGAATTAGTTCAAAACCTTGATTTTGAGAAAGATAGCCAAGGTAGAGTCATATTAAACGAATATCATCAAGTGCCTTCAAAACCTAATGTTTATGTTGTAGGTGATTGTGCTAGCTTGCCTTTTTCACCTAGTGCTCAAGCCGCAGAGGCTCAAGGAAAACAAGTAGCAGAAGTCATTCAAGCCATATGGAGAGAAGAAACTCCAAAGCTTGGTAAAATTAAGCTTAAAGGAGTTTTAGGATCTTTAGGTAAAAAAGAAGGATTCGGAGTTATGGGTAAAAAAACAGTGATGATCGGAAGAGTACCAAGAGTATTAAAAAGTGGTGTACTATGGATGTCAAAAAATCACTTTGGATAAATCTTTTTTAACCCTTAAATATTACATTAAACATCCAGATCAAACGTTTTTAAGTATTCTTCAATTTCTTTTTCAATCTTTTCTTTTAATTGATCTGGTGATTGCGCAGTAATTAAATCTCCGTTTACGAGAGCATACGGTTCCATGGAACAGACCCCGCAGTAACCTAGACATCCGTATTCGATTACATCGTATTCGGGATTTTTTTCTAGTTCTTTCATGATTTTATCAGTTCCTAAATGCATATTATTAGTGCAAAATTCTATAATAGGTCTCATATATTTTCACCTGCTTTGATGTAATTTTGTTTGAGATTAACTTTTATTTTTTCAAAAGCAAACCATTTGCAATACTTACTTATTGTAATATAATAATAGAAGGAAGGAGATGAATCAAATGAATGTAGAAGATAAACAAAAGCAGTACGATGAGGTACTTGAAGTATTAGATAAACTCCGCCCATTTCTTCAGCGTGATGGAGGAGATTGTGAACTTGTAGATGTAGAAGATGGTATTGTTAAACTTAAATTAGTGGGTGCTTGCGGCAGTTGTCCAAGTTCTACAATAACGCTTAAAGCAGGGATTGAAAGAGCTCTTACTGAAGAAGTTGAAGGAATCACTGAAGTAGAGCAAGTATTCTAAAGCACCCCAAAAAGTGAGGTCAAGCTTTGGAGACTACACCTGTTACTTTTCGGGGGCCCCATAACAAATTCACCCACAAAAGTGAAGTCAAGCTTTGAAGGCAAAGATATAAGAGTCGTCCAATAACTGGACGACTCTTTATTTGTAATTAATTCTCATTTCATCATTGGAAAAGTTCGAATTGGATCAAGTCCACCTGAAATATCTATGATGTTCCCAGTTACAAAATCAGATTGTGGTTGACATAAAAACGTAATGACTCGTGAAACATCTTCTCCAGTCCCTGGTCTTCCTCTTGGTGATTCCTCATCATAAATAGTCACAACATCTTTAATTTCTATCTCTTTATTTTGACCACGAATATCACCTGGACAAACCATATTCACTGTAATTCCATATTCTGCTTCTTCTACTGACAATGTTTTTGTGAAAGATACTAATCCTACTTTTGCAGCAGCATATACGGCTCTATGAGGCCAACCTCTTGATTCTGCTGCGTGTCCAAAGCCAAAGTGTATAATCCTCCCCCATTTTTTCCTGCGCATATGAGGAAGCACTAAATGATCCAACTGCATAACACTTAAAAAATTCCCTTGAACTAAATAATTCATTTCTTCAAAAGAGTAGTCAGAAAACAACTTTCTTTCACGAATAAATGGACCTGCGTTATTTACTAATATATCAACTCCACCAAATTGCTCTTCAATTTGGTTTATCATGGATTGTAATTGATTAAATTGAGTCACATCAGCCTGTATCGCAGCAGATTTTACACCTATTTTTTCAATCGTTTCAACTAAATGTTCCGCTTCATTTTTACTATTTACATAATTAATGATGACATTACAACCTAGTTCAGCAAAAGCCAAAGCTGTTTTTTTGCCTAACCCCTTTGCACTTCCAGTGACTAGAGCAACTTTATCTTTTAACATTGGAATTCTCTCGTCCCCCTCTAGTGACAATTGAATCACTTACCATCTTCTTATGTATGTTACAATTTTTTTTGTAACAATTGATTTGCATAATCAAATACTTCAATTAAAGATAAACAGACCATTTTATAACCTTGCTGCAAAATATAAACATTGTTTGCTAAGTTTTCTACTGTTACTTTTTCTTTTGATACGTCATCCGTTTTGGCCAAATCATCTAACATTTCAACATTAATGTAATGAATTTCTAAGTTTCTTCTTTTTCTAAGCGTTTTCATCGGTTCTTTATATTCTAATTTAATATGATATAGTAACTTTTGTAAAGTAGGATGTTTTTTCAAACTATACATCTGCCTTAAAGCAGTGTAATATGAAAACCTTGGTTTAACTTGTTCTGTTTTCAATTCAAATAGATCATTCAAAAAATACCCCAGTTTATCTAATATAGAAAAAATTCGAATGAACGAATTTTTATAATAATAAACATGCAAATAATAATCCTTTAATTCCTCTGCGTCCATATCTTCTTCATATGTAGTGTGAATCTTTTTACTATATTTTTCACTGGAAAACACACTCTGCTCCAATTCATTTAAAGAAATAATAAACGCTTCAGCTAACAGCTTAATTCGAATATATCTATCTGGTAAGTCTTCTTTTCGATCAATTTGGATAATTAAATCGCTAAATTTTTCAATCGCTTGATTGATATGAAAGAAATCCCCTTCTTTCTTTCTATTCGGTAATTTAAACGAATGGTCAAACATCACATCACTTCCTTCATATCAGTTCTTCACCATTTTATCCGCTTCTATTCTATCTTCTGACTAAACCGTTCTTTTTGAATAAGGTACATCGAAGATAACACGGCAATTGCACCTAAGATTTGTATAAAACTTAAACGTTCTTGTAAAATAATAAATCCTGCGAAGGCAGCTGTAATTGGAAGTAAAAAACCATATACTGAGGATTTAAAAGCACCCAGCTTACCTAAACTGTAATGATGTAAATAAAAAGCGATTACCGTTGCAACAATAGATGTGTACAACAAACTAATCCATCCTATGGTTGTAACTGATTGCAAATAGGAAATATCTACGTTCCAAACCACAAAAGGAAGTAAACTTATTGCCCCTACAGTCATTTCAATAGAAACGATAAATGTAATTGGATATTTTTTCAAAAGATGATTCATACCGATTAAATAAGCAGCTCCCATAAAAGCTCTTGATAACAGTAATACATCACCTTTAAGCGTATCCATTCCAAAGTGTAAATTGTTTCCTAACATCATCAAAATAACACCTAAAAAAGCTGTAGGGAGTCCTATGATTAACCGCTTAGACAGCCTAATTTCTTTTAACATCAAAGCAAAGATTGCCGTAACAACCGGCATAAATCCTCTACCTAAAACAGCTCCATTTGCTGAAGTGGAGTACTGTAATGCATAAGAAAGCATCGCCTCCATTCCAACAGCATTTAACACACCAAGTCCAAATAATAACAATAAATCATTTATTTTAATGGATAAGTTTATGTTTTTTTTTCTAAGTGAAAGATAAGCAATTACCCATACAAGGGGGACAATACTAAAGAATCTGATCCCGTTAAATATAAGCGGCTCCCATTCTTGACCCCCTATTTTCATAGAGGTTATGTTAATTCCCCATAATAAATATACAAATGCAAATCCTATATGTGGTAACAAATTTGTTTTATTACTCAAAATACTCTCCCCAACGTTTTGAAACAAGCTCTACAATATCTTCACGTGGAAACAACTCATCAGGATACCCTGGTTTCATTCTTGCATCTATGACGATTGGCAGTTCATAGTTTAGATGATGCTGTCGGATTTCACCATCTGCATACATATCTGTTGCAGGGTTAAATCGAGTAAACACTGTCCATAAAAAGGAGGTTTGATCCTTTGTAATATTTGCATCATCAACTAGAATAACCATTGGCCATGATTCCAACTTTTGTTTATTTGTTTTTAGGATATGTGCTGCTAACTCAGGTTCTTCTTCATACTTTTTACCTGAAATAACTAGACATCCTTTACAGTAAGTAGAGATTTTAGATATTCCTGCTAATTCTCCACCTGTGTAATCACCAGGTAATTCTCTCTTTGGATCGCCTACTCCAATTAGCACTGCTTTACTCCCATGATTCAACTTTTTCCCAGTGTAATCTAATGTATCGTGTGAAGTTTTATTAAAAATAAACAAATCCGTTTTTGGTTCAAATCTTTCTAATACAGATTCAAATAATTGTGGGAAATTTTCTAAGTTTACGTTTTGATCTGTTAAAATTAAAAATTTTGTTAGCGTAAGCTGACCTTCTCCAAAAATTCTAAAAGCACTTGCTAACACTTCACGTGAATAACTTTCCCTTACTACTGCTGCTGCCAACGGATGAAAACCTGTTTCAGCATAAGTCCATAACTGTTTCACTCCAGGCATCGCCATTGGAAAAGCAGGAGATAATAATCGTTGTAAAAACTCACCCATATAATAATCTTCTTGTTTTGGTTTGCCTACAATGGTAGCTGGATAAATAGCATCCTTACGATGCCACATATGATCAATTCGAAATTCAGGAAAATCATGAATTAAAGAATAATATCCGTAATGGTCTCCGAAAGGGCCTTCTGGTCTTGTATAATTCGGTGGTACCTTACCATGAATGGCAAACTCAGCATCTGCAATCAGACGATGATCTCCAAGTGGATTGTCAGCAGTCTTTAATTTTTTCCCCAAAATTAAAGAAGTTAATAATAGTTCTGGTAAATGCTCTGGTACAGGAGCAATGGCAGAGGCTATTAGTGCAGGTGGTCCTCCTAAAAAAACGGTAACAGGAAAAGGTTCATTCTTTTTCTCTGCTTCATGATAATGAAATCCTCCACCCTTATGAATTTGCCAATGCATTCCTGTTGTTTGATCATCATATACTTGCATGCGATACATACCAAGATTGTGGTCCTTCGTTTCAGGATGTTCTGTATATACTAAAGGCAAAGTGAAAAATGGTCCTCCATCTTCCTGCCAACTTGTAATCACTGGAAGCTCACTTAACGGTTTTTGTTGTTTTAATACCTGCATAACAGGAGCTTCATTTTTTAATACTGTTTTAGTGCCGATTTTCAACATATCTAATATTAAATTTTTCTCTTTCCATAGTGCTTTTGGAGTCGGTGGAAGAAGTGTGTCCATCGCTCCAATAATTTGTTTCATTAATAACTCTGGTTTTGGACCAAAAGCTAAATCCACGCGCCTACTTGTCCCAAATAAATTTGTAACAACTGGGAAAGGGCTTCCTTTTACGTTGGTAAATAACAATGCAGGACCGCCTTCATCAATCACACGTCGATGGATCTCCGCTATCTCAAGATATGGGTCAACTGACGCAGATATTTCTACGATATCGTTTTCTTTTTTTAAAATATCAATAAATGCTCTTAAATCTTGAATCATTTAACTTTCTCCCTCCACTGCCATACTAACATACTTAAATAACATAATACTCCAAACATGACTGATATAATTGATGTGTGTAACAAAATGGCAAATAGGTACCAATTTTCATTACTGATTGCTGCAACTAATATAACACCACTTATGACTTGGGCTACAATTAAAACAAGTGCAGCGATTCCAGCATTACGAATCGGACGAATATGATGATATGATCTATAGGCAAAATGAGCGACAATTAACATAATAATAAACAAGAAACTCGCAGAAGAAACATGTGTAAGTGCTACCGCCACTTTCCCTATCAAGGTTTGAAATGTATTTTGATATAGCTCAACAAAAGCAGATCCTGAGTCCGTATGTTTCACTAACGCTCCAGTGTAAACCACGATATAAGTATAAATGACTGTAAACCATACAAAGATACGATAACTTCTACCAACCGGTTTATCTATAGTTGTTGTCGGTTCACCCCATTTTGTATATTGACTCTGCTCTTGTGGATTTATTTTCCAAACGATCATCACGAGCAACAAACTGCTTGCAAATGCCATTATAGATATTCCAAAATGAAGTGCTAGAACAGGAGACGATTGTGGCCACATGACTGCCATAGCGCCCATGATGGCTTGTACTACAGTAAACAACAATGTTCCCCATGCATACAATAAGGCATCTTTGCGATGATTTAATAATTTGATGACCATAACAAGCGTAATCACCACTAGTATTCCCTCTATACCAGTTACAAACCGGTGACTGTACTCTATGATCGATGAAATAGTATAGGTAGGTACGAATTTACCGTTACATAAAGGCCAATCATGGCCGCAGCCTAGTTCTGATCCCGTATTTGTAACTAACGTCCCAGCAAGTAAAACGAGGAACATTCCCACACATGTGATCGTAGCTATCCATTTTAATCCTTTAACCAATGTTTTCACCCTTCTCTATGTACAAATAACAACAGTTATAATTATATCTGTTAATAGTTAAGAATACCATATCACGATTCCTTAAAAAGTGAAGAAAATCCGAAGAAGTATAACCACTTTTTTATATAAGAAAATCGCCGCTCCAAAATAGAAATAATTCTTTTTAGAACGACGAGATTATATGTTTAGGGCTTATTTTTCTAGATGTTATGTGTTTAGTTTAAATTATGACTTTTCTAAAGCAGAAGCCACTTCTATGGCTCGATCAACAAAGGCCTCGATTTCTTCTTGCGTTTTTCTTAATTTACTCACAAATCGAATAAGCTCCTTATTCTCATGAAGAGCGATAAAACTTGGAATACCAAGCACATTGTACTGATCAACTAAATCAGGAAATTGTTCTGAATCAATCTCAATAAAACGGACTTTACCTTCATATTTTGCAATCACTTCTGGCATAAATGGATCTATGAAACGGCAATCTACGCACCAATCCGCTTTAAATACTGCAATTGTTGGTTTGTTTTCAGATATCATTTCTGTAAACTGTTTTTTACTCGTTAATTTTTCCATCATCTTTCACTCCTCTTCTTCTTGTCCTCTTTAAAAAGGAATCTTAAGAACTATTATACGGAATACTAGTATAACCATTCAAACTTTAATGCTAAATGACTCACACCCATTTTAACAAAAAATCATAGTTAATTATGTGAAACTTCTTACATTCAATCAAATTTAGAAAGAAGGTGTTCCTAATGTTTAACGAACTTTTTAATGAATCAAAACAAAAAGAAAAAAGTTTCTTTAGATTCTTACAACTAAAAAAACAATACAACCCTTTAGATTACAACAAAAAAGACTTGCGAATGATTCATAAAAAATTAAAGAGTATATTGGAACACCCTAAAGCTACGAAAACTACTTTTACTAAAATTGAACAAGAAATTATAAAAAAAATTCAACAAAAAACTAAGGAAAATAACCTAAATAATATTACACGCACTCAAGCGTACCTAGAAGTGTACAAGAGAAACCCTAACCTTCACTGGGCGTTTTTAGCTCATATGGTATCAAGAAACGGCGGTTGGAATATGACCGATTTAATGGGGGAATTTCTACCTCGTTTACTAAACTACGAAAAACGATTAGCAACATTTTTAATGCTAGAAAGTGCAAATGCACTTATTTTTCATGATGCCTATCCTCAGTTATTATTATATGAGGAAAGTTTACGATTGAAAAAAAACTTATTTCATTTGTTAGATGCTTTTCATGTATCTAAATTTGTGCGCCCCTTCTGGGAGCTTTTCTGGAATGATCCACAACAATACACTTTGATAACTATCGCTCTTATTATTAATGAACAAAATCACATCGAAAAAAGAGTTGTTTTAAATCCCAAATTTAAAGAAAAAGTGTTGGACAAATTTTATTTTAAAGTACAATCTTTATTACAACTAAATCAGGTCATCTTTCCCATGTTTTCTTCTCATCAAAGTCATAAAATGGAACTTGTGGGGTTAACAGTTCAGAATTTTTCAAATCTTCAAGAAAGAATTGAAGTAGGCAAAAAACTATATACGGTTTTATTCTGTTATCCTAACTATTATCAGGCCATTACAAATTTCTCTACTCAAGTTCCTCACACTGGTTCACGAGTAGACTATTGTCCTGAACTATTTTCAAAAAAGAAGTCAACCTCTTCCAATTATAAAACACAAAAAATCATAGGGAGTAAATTAAAAAAAGGAGCTGAACCACTCTTCAGCCCTCAATTAACTCAAATATGGTCTAACATTCCTTTTCAGTCCACTACTCACGAAGACTGGTTCAGTAATCTCTCTAGCATGAAATATTTTAAAAAAATAAAACCACCTATCACTTTAGAAATGACACACAATTATTGCCAAGCTTTAAATAAAATTGAACTTGCAGTTATGGCAGAAAATATGTTGTTTGAGGATTGATCAGCGATTTATTAAACGTAATACCTTCTGCATCACTTTCTGAATTCTAATAGGTAAATGACGAATATCATTTTCTGTAATCACTCTAAATTTAATCATGAATAGTAAATATAAAATCCCGATAATCGGTCCTAAAATGATAGAATGTACCGCATAAGTGATCCTCTCAATGGAAAGCTGAATCATAGATTGGTTAAACATTGTAATTAAATATCCAACACCAATAAGAAGGAGTGACGTAACTATCGTGCCTATCCACTTTTTCCCCAATATCGTGTATGAAACTGTTTTCTTCAAATACAATAAGTTTAATATCATTACAATTGAAAAACTGATGGCAGTAGATAAAATAATTCCACCAATTCCAAGCCACGGTGCTAATAAAAAGTTCCCTGCCACTTTCAATATCACTCCTAGTGATACATGAATCATCGGTCTTTTGAATTGTCCTAATCCCATTAAAATCGTACCTGATGTCATCATTAATACTTGAAATATTGTGCTGGCTGTTAGATAAACAATAACAGACGTTCCTAAAGTATTTTTGAATAACAAAACATTAATAGGCTCTGCTGCAATACATAACACTAAGATGACTGGCAAGCTGAAAAGAATAGACATTCTTAAAGCTAGCGATGTTTGTCGGTTTAATACTAACTGATCCTTTTTTGCATACGCTGATGAAATGATTGGAAGAATAGATTGACTAATTGCAATAGAAAATATGATGGGTAGGCCTGCGAGTGCCTGGGCTCTATTTTGCAAAATACCTAACATTTCTTCAGCACTACTATACCCTAACTTCCCTTCAAGTAATGAAATTACAGTTGAAGAGTCAATAAAATTAATTGCTGGGACAGCAATGGCAATCAAAATGACAGGTCCCGAAATTTTAAAGATCATCTTATATATTTTTCTGTAAGTTAATGACTTAGCAGCTTTTATCTCTTCTTGATTCTTTTCATTTGATATATCAGGCTGTTGATCCTTAATATCTTGTTTTTTTAGCCTACGCCAATAAAACAACATCACTAATAGTGCCGCAACCCCACCAACGACCCCACCAAAAGTTGCACCAGCGATCGCCATTTGCTCTGTAGTACCCATAAAAAGTAATAATGATGCGAGTCCAACGGAAACAATCACTCTCACAATTTGTTCAACAATTTGTGAAATACCATTCCCCATCATTTGTTGCCTTCCTTGAAAATAACCTCTCATGATAGCAATGACAGGGAAAAACAGTAAGGCAGGAGCAAGAGCACGTATCGCTAACACAGCATCCTTATCCTTCGCAATATTTGTTGCATAATAATCAGATGCAAACCAGAGTAATGTTGTCATAAAAAGTCCTGCAAAAATTGCAAACTTAATAGCTGCAGCATAAATACGTTGAGCTTCAGCAAACTTTCCAACCGCGATTCGTTCAGAAACTAACTTACTAATTGCAACGGGAATCCCAGCTGTTGCTATCATCAATAAGAGAAAATAAATGGAGTTTGCAATCCCATAAGTAGCCATCGCATTGTCACCAAGCATATTCTGCAGTGGAACACGCTGAAATATCCCTAAAAATCGTGCAATGAAAGCTGCGATTGCTAATACTAGTGTGCCTTTAATTAAAGAATCTTTAGTTGACAATGTAACTTTCCTTCCTGATTAATGATCATATTTTAAGAAAAACTACCATGATAATATAATTTGTCATTCACAAAAGCGAATTACCTGTAGTTTTCATTTATATCGCTAATGCGCTTGAGAATCTTATGTTACTAGTATGTATTCCTCTATTATTTTTGCCACACCATCTTCATCGTTTGTCAACGTTACTATATCAGCTTCTTTTTTTATAATATCCTGTGCATTCCCCATCGCAACACCAAGACCCGCTGATTTAATCATAGCAAGATCATTCATACTATCACCCATAGCTATGACCTCTGACATATCAAATCCTTTCCAGTTGCATAAAGCTTGTAATCCACTTGCTTTACTAATCCCTTTTGGATTTAATTCAATATTATTAGGATGTGAATTCGTGATTTCCATAATTTGCCATTTATTAATGATTTCAAAAATTTGTTTGATTTTACTATCATCTTCAGTATAATAACCAAATTTTAACCACTGATAATCATCTAAATTATCCGTCCATTGTTCCTTATTAAATAACCCTTCCACAGCATAACCCCAAAACCAAGTATCATAATGAACTGCAATTTCATGCATTTCTTTAATGACTTCAGATTCTAGTAGGTGACGCTGCATTAATTCTTTTGGATTCTTCCAAACTTCACTTCCATTCACAGCTACAATCGGTGTATCTAATTTCAGTTCATGAATATAAGGCGCTATACCTTGATACCCTCTACCTGTTGCAAAACTAACAATAACTCCTTTATTTAAAGCTTTATCAATTGCAACTTTATTCGCAGGCGAAATTTCTCTATTTTCATTTAAAACCGTTCCATCCATATCCAAAGCAATTAATTTATATTGTTTAGTCAAGCCATTCCCTCCTATGATCTAATGAAAATGAAGCTCTCTATCGGAAGTTTCATTAGTTATTAAGTATAACATAACGGGTTTACCCGAACACTTTACATGGATCACAAAAATTCCCATATGAATAAATGTAACATAAAGGTTTTTATTTGATCATAATCATGGTAAGTTATATTCGAGGTTATTCGACATTAAAATACATATCTTAACAAAATTATTTCATATTATGATATTATATTATCAATGAAGGTATATTTTTAGTAGATTAATTACTAATTTTAGAAAAGGTGAATGTTTTGATTGAAACTTTTTTAGAACTATTTATGAATGCTTTGCCTCTTATCTTGGTTTATTCAATCCCCACTTACTTTATTATTATATATTTTTCCTTCACTTTTTGGGGAGTATCTATTAAAGATAAGTGGAAAAAAATATTACTATTTGCAACACTTGAATCGATCTATATTGGTTTATTTATTTTTGATCTACCCTTGTACTTACATTTAATAAATGGAATTATTTCTTATTTTATATTATTCTTTCTCGTATTCTATTCTTTGAATACAATCTATAAAATTATAATTCCTTCATTTGCTTATATCACTGCTATGTTTCTAGAAGGGATTTCTGGAAGTGTAATATTTTTATTTATTCCAAGAGAGCAATTTATAAATAGTGTAATGAATATGTTGTATATCACAGTATTTATTACGACCATAATGATATTATTAAATTATTTAATGAATAGAAAAAAATGGTTTCCTGGTAAAGACCTTATAGAGACTATTAAAAAAAACAAAAAGATCACATTATTAGTGTGTATTTTGTCTATTCAATTTTTGATGACCGCATTAATTATGTCAATAGGCTATTTTGGATCATTCCATAATTTATCTAAAATAATTTATATCTTGTTGTTTTTAATGATATTTATAAGTCTCATTATTATGATATTAACTTTCAATACGATAAAACAATCTAAAAATGAAGCTATTAGAATGACTCAGCAATTCTATATCGAAGATGTAAATCGGATGTTTACGAGTATTAGAGGTCAAAGACATGATTTTCTAAATCATGTTCAAGTTATTCATGGTTTTGTTAAATACAAAAAATACAACCAATTAGAAGAATATACTAAAGAACTTACTGAAGAAATTTCCGAAGTAAACGAGATTTTACAAATAGGGCATCCAGCAATAGCAGCCTTAATACAAAGCAAAATGATTATTTCCCTTGATAAAAAAGTGAAATTTAAATATGAAGTTTCTGGGTTAGATGGACTATCTTTAGGTATAACATCGATAGATATAGTTAAAATCTTAGGAAATCTAATAGATAATGCTATAGATGAAGTTAATAACTTTCCATTGGAAAAAAGATGGATTAATTTAAAAGTTACTACAGAAAACGGGAAATTATATATTATAACTAAAAACCCATGCAGTATAAAGATTCAAAATACAAAAAATGATTTGTTTACTTCAGGTTATTCAACTAAAGAAAAAGACTTACATGAAGGCATTGGATTAGCTATAGTTAAAGATAGAGTGGATTATTATAAAGGACAAATAAAAATCTTAACTTCTTTAAATAATGAAATTGAATTTAGAGTAGAATTGCCATTAAAAGTATAATACAAAAGAATTTTTAAATATAAAAAAGCCCCAGCTTATTTTACGAAATTTGGAGCCTTTTTATATATTAACTAGTAATTAAAAATATTTGAAAGTTCTACTTATGTAACAGCTCTTCTGGTACTTCTGGTTGATTCATAGTCCAATGACATGCTACACTAACGAATCCTAGAGATACTATACTTAAAATTTTTGATGTTAATATTGCCAACTTCTTCATTCTCATATTAAACCCTCCTTCCAATCAAGGTTATTGACTGTATAAGAAATGCTAGTGTAATAGGATCTGATTTAATTATGTAACTACTCACCACTAACACAATCGCAGTTAATTTTAAATAAGGATAAAATTTCTTAGGAATTCTCGTCCGCCCTTCCAAATTAGCAGGTGCAAAGATTAAAATCAGTAATATACTTAATCCTGCAAATAATTCATACATCCAACCAGTTATAGAAATGAATGGAATTAAGACAACCATTATAATAGAAGTAATTGAACATGCTAGAGCACTTTTAAAATGATACCCTCCAGTAATATATCGTAAAATTACAAATGAAAATAGTCCTAACATAGTTAGTACTGTTTGATTTAAAATAATACTTATGATAAGTGAAATTGAAAATACTAAAAACCCGTCTATTAAAACTACTAAAGCAAATTTCATAACTTCAATACTTGCAGTATTTTTTGGATCAACATCTTTTATAGATTTTGCTATTCTAAAAGCTAATGCTTCTACCATCTGAATTCTCTCATTTCTTACTGAAATAAAATTTTGTACTGTCTCCTATATTCTATACTATATATTTTATATTTTACAGTTGAATTTTTGGGAATTTTGTATAATATTTGCGATTAATGATGAATTTTGATGAATTTTGATGAATTTGTATAAATTTAACCAAATAATCTAGCAGTTAAAAATTAATCTAGATCCATTGAAAATAAAAGAACGGGGATTATAAATGAGGATATAAAGTGTCGAGAAGTGACCAAACATAATACCCTTGTAAATTCTCCCTATCCTTAATTGCTAGATAACAAGAATTTAAATGTTGATAATAATAATGCTATGTCCATTATTTTTTTATTTTTTTATTTTTGAATTGATATCTGGAAACTCTACACCATTTTCAGTAACCCATAATGATATTTTCCCATAATCTCGATCTAATCTCATTAACAAAACATGTAAACCATTTGAAACGTCAATTCCCCAACCTTTTGAATCTAATTTATTTTCTCCTGAATTCATTTATAATGACTTATAGTCACATATTCTTTAATTAGTTGGAATAAACATATACTTACTTAGGAGGGACTTAAATGAAACATATCATTTTTGATTTTGATGGGACGATTGTACAGTCCAAGAGCCTAACGATAGATATATATAATGAACTTGCAGCAAAATATAATTATAAGCTTATTGAAAAGGATGAAATCCCATACTTAAGTTCTCTAAGCATACCTCAAAGGAGTAAGTATCTTAAGGTACCATTGTGGAAACTACCCAGTCTTGTCAACGAGGTAAGGAAAAAATATAAACAAAGAATATTAAAAATCCCTACTGTGAATGGAGTACCAGAAGTTATAAAGGAATTACATAAGTTAGGATATCAACTTGGCATTATATCAACAAACGATAAAAAGAATATCATTCAATACTTGTCCAAGCACAGGATTAAACATATTAGCAAAGTTTTTTGCTCAACAAATGTTTTTGGCAAACATCGACTAATTTATAAGTATTTAAACCATTTTAAAATCAAAAAAGAAAATGTAATATATATTGGAGACGAAATAAGAGATATTGAAGCATGTAAAAAAGCAAAAATTAAAATTATCTGTGTTTCATGGGGGTTCGATGCAAGGAGGCTGCTAGAACAGGGAAAGCCAGAATATATAGTGGACCATCCTCAACAAATTAAAGAGATCATGATAAAACAAATATGATAGTATAATCCCTTCACTTCAACATTGAAGAATCATACTCTTCTTTTTCCTTTATAATACTTTATATCAAATTTAGATTCATGCATCTGTATTCTCACATCTAACATCTCTTCATTTGAATGATCCATGATAAGGATTGGTTTATGCTCTGCTTCTTCCAATATTTTTTGAATAGTTGATTCTTCTAAATCACCAGTTAAGTGATGGACAGTTGGGGAAATGTTATCAAGGGTTCTCCCTTTTTTCCATGCTCTGATAGCATATTCTAACAGGGTAAACTTATTAATCCATGACATTGTATTCATTTTATTTATTGCATTTTTATAAATGTCCATTATTTCTAACATCTTTACTTCCATATCTGAATGTTTATTTCTAAAAATCTCATAATTTTGGCTCCATTTTAAAATTTTATCCATTTCGTCAGCTTCATGATGTTGATGGTAAACGATAGATTCACGACTGTAAGCAAATTTAACCCCTTCCTTGTACAATCGATACCCAAATTCGCTATCCTCAAGTCCCCAATATATAAAATCTTCATCAAAACCACCAATTTTTTCAACCATATTTCTTTTAACTGAAGTATTACATGTCCAAAATAAATACCATGCAAATGAAAGATTACTGAAGTTCTCTGAAAACTGACCTATGATTTGAAATCTTTCATCTATCTTTTTTATAGGAGGATACATTTCTTCAGAAAACCCTTCTGCTAATTTTTCCACTTGAGTATCTCCTTCAGATAAAAACTGACGGAAACCAATAATTGCAAAATTATCATAAGCTTTATGAAACCTTAAATGTTCATTTATATAATTGGGAGGTACAAGGTGGTCTCCATCAATAAACAAAATGACATCACCATTTGCGGCCTCTATACCTTTGTTTCTTGCAGCTGATCTAGAGGAATGTTCACTTCTCGGTATGTATATATATTTCGATTCATAATTTAAAGCCATTGATGATACGACTTCAGCTGTACCATCCGTTGAACCATCATCTATTACAATCACTTCAAAACTATCCTCATGTTCTAGTACTTGGTGTTTAAATGTTAATAGACAAGCTTTCAACAAGTTTCTAACATTATAAACTGGCATAATCACACTTGCCTTCATGAATTCACATCCTCTATCGATATAAGAATTGATTTGAACCTCAAACCTCTATCTATCCTTTGTATTCCATTATTCTTATTCACCTCTTCATGTCCATATGCACTTTCTTTTGGAATTCTATGAGCGTCAAAAAACCACCTATGATTTTCATCATAGATGGTTTCTAATCATCTTCTCTTATTCGGAAGTAACCCCGTTATAAATCATATCAATATTCCATTCCATCATTTTGACGTAAGTATCTCCATCTTCACCTGGTTTTCCCACTGAATCTGTAAATACTTTACCAAAGATCGGAACTCCAGTTTCATTTGATACTGTTTCCATTGATCTTGAATCAATACTCGTTTCTAGAAATAATACAGGGACTTCTTTTTCACGAATTAAATCAACAATGGCACTGACCTGTGAAGGTGTTCCTTGATTCTCAGCATTAATTTCCCATACATACCCTGCATCAAAGTCATATGCTGCACTGAAATATTTGAACGCTCCTTCACTTGTGACTAAAAATCGATCTTCTTTTGGAATTTCATTAAAACGATCAACTGCTTGTTGGTGAAGCTCTTCTAATTGTGTAATGTATGCCGCTGCATTTGCATCATAAATGTCTGCATGATCTGGATCAATTTGTTTCAGAGCATCTCTTGCATTTTCTGCGTAAATGATCCCGTTTCTAACATCTAACCAAGCATGTGGATCAGATTCGTTTTCTTTTCCTGCTGTAGTAAGGTATTTCACTTCTACACCTTCACTCAAACGGAACACAGGAGCATCTTCACCTGCTTTATCAGTTGTTTCAAGTAGTTTTTCAAACCATGAATTCCCACCTTCAAGGTTTAACCCGTTATAAAATACTGCATCGGCATCCGCCGTTTTTTCTACATCAGAAGGTAGTGGATCAAATTCATGGGGATTGGCACCAATAGGCACCATACTGTGAACTTCAACTTGTTCTCCACCTACATTTTTTACAATATCATAAATAATAGAATACGTTGCAACGACCTGCAGTTTATCTCCCTGTGTTCCATTTTCCGATTCCTCTGTACTGCAACCTACCAAACCCATAAGTAAAATCAAAGTTAATGAACTGAATAATAATATCTTTTTCAACAAAATCACCTCTAAGTATTTATATAATTTAACCTCTAGCTAACGATTTGGTGCTTTTAGATCTAATACTTCTCCATAAAACACCTTGTTTAGGTGAGAAGATAAATGCGATTAAAAACATCGTTGTTGCTGTTAATACAATGGTTGCTCCTGAATCTAAGTCAAATCTATTACTAAAAAACAATCCTACAATAGAAGAAGTCGCCCCAAAACCTGAAGATAAATAAATCATGATCCATAATCGATCTGTAAGTAAATACGCTGTTGCTGCAGGTGTGATTAACATCGCTACAACGAGCACGATTCCTACTGTCTGAATAGATGCCACTGTCACCATCGTAAGTAAAATCATTAATAAATAATGAATCATTTTATTCGGTAAACCGTATGCAGCTGACATTGTTGGATCAAACGAACTAACTAAAAGCTCTTTGTAAAATAAATAAATCATCACTAATACAAATACACCGATACCAAATGTAGCCCACAATTCAGAAGTTCTAACTACTAATAAATTTCCGAATAAAATGTGATATAAGTCCGTGCTGCTTTTCAATAATGTAACCCAGATAATCCCGATCGCAAAAGCAAAAGTAAACATAATTCCGATGGCAATATCATTTTTGATTCTACTATTTTGACTAATATATCCAATCCCAATCGTTGTTAAAACACCAGAGACTACCGCCCCAAAAAAGAAATTAATACCTAACACATAGGACAATGCAACTCCTGGTAATACGGCATGGGAAATAGCATCCCCCATTAAAGCCATTCCTCGTAAAATAATAAAACAACCGATGGCTCCGCATATGATCCCTACGATAACAGAGGTAAGAAATGCCCTTTGCATGTATTCATACTCCATTACATAGTTCACATAATTTATTATTTCGCCAAACATTAAACGCTCACCCCAATCTCCTTCATAAAAGCAAACTGACCTTTATATGCTTTTTCCATAATTTCAGGTCGAAAAACTTCATTTACAGATCCAAATCCGATCAGTTCTTGGTTAATTAATAACAATTTGTTAAAATAACTTTCTGCTTTGCTTAAGTCATGATGTACAACCGTAACGGTTTTACCTTGGTCACTAAGATTTTTCAGTATGTTAATAATGGTCTCTTCACTGCCTAAATCCACACCGACAAACGGTTCATCGAGGAAAAATAACTCCGCTTTTTGAGCTAGTGCTCTAGCAAGAAAAACTCTTTGCTGCTGTCCACCTGAAAGTTCACCAATTTGACGTTTATAAAATTTCTCCATTCCTACTTCCTTCAAACATTCATAAGCCCATTCTTTATCATTTTTTTTCGGCCTTTTAAACATTCCAATTTTAGGATAAGTACCTAAAAGCACAGTTTCTAAAACGGTAATTGGAAAATCCCAATCGATATCATTTCGTTGTGGTACATAAGCAACTTGCTTGCGAATTTCCTTCACTGTTTTCTCCAGAAATGTAACCTGACCTTTATCTCTAGGGATCAATTGAAGTATGGCTTTAATTAAAGTTGATTTACCCGCTCCATTAGGTCCAATAATCCCCAATAAATTCCCAGCTTCTAAAGAAAAAGACACATCCTTAAGTGCTGTATTTCCATGATAAGAAACATATAAATCTTCCACTTGAATCGCAGATGACATTTAAATCAACTCCTTTTTATATAAAATAAAATTTGCGGCAAATGTTGCCTTAGGGAAACTTTTAAATTAAAAATATATGAATATTCCATTTTTAGTCTAACCATAAAAAATGGTTTACTATAAAAAAGTTGGTCTAGCACAAAAAAATAAACAAAAAAAATGATGAATATCCATTTCAGTAATTTTATTATACACAAAAAAGTTGAACTTGTGCAACATTTATTTTTTCTTTTATTTCCTTTAAACAAAAAAAGACGAAATCAATCATTGATTTCGTCTTCATGTTTAGTTAGCAGTAGCTTCTTCAACTTCAGCCTCTTCTTCTGCTTCATCATCAAATCCAAAATAGGCATCGAACATTTTTCTAGCTATAGGACCCGCTCCGAATGAGCCATATCCACCTTCTGGTACAACAACCGCAACAGCTAGTTTTGGATCTTCCACAGGTGCAAATGCTATAAATACTGCATTATTAACTCTTTGTCTGGCAACATCTTGCTCTGATGTTCCCGTTTTGGCAGCTACGACATATGGAAAATCATCAAATCCTGATTTACTCACCTGAGTCATTGCACTATGGATTAAATTCCAATCTGAATCAGGAAGTTCTACTTCATTTAATACTATCGGTTCAAACTCCTCTACTGTTTCTGCATCAAAGGTGGTTATTTTATCTACAAATTGTGGCTGTAATCTCTTTCCTTTATTTGCTAACATCGTAGCATACTGTGCAAGCTGAAGTGTCGTATAACTCGCTTCTTGTCCCCAAGATGCTCGTACTAATGAGGATAAAATACTTCCTGTTGATTCTAAATCTGTGTAGTTTATAAGTCCAGATAATTCCTTAGGTAATCCACTTTCTGTTGATACACCTAAACCAAATTGTTTCATGTATGAATCCCAAAGATCTAGCCCCTCTTGTCCTTGTCTTGATAAAGGTTCTCCGATCATGGCGGACATAAAGGTATTAGAAGAGTATTTAATAGCATCAAACGCGGTAATTGTACCATTACCTCTTCCTCGTGCATTCCTAATTCTTGAATTATCATTTCCAAAATAGAAGATTCCACTATCATTATAAGTTGTATTTTCAGTAATTAACCCTTCATTTAAACCGATTAAGATCGTTAACGGTTTGATCGTTGATCCTAAAGGGACAATCGAACTTGGGTGCTTTTTCCTTTCGTCAGCTTCTTCATGATTAGAATACGAGGTAGTTATGGTTCCATTACTAAGGAAGAGTTCATTATTATCATACTCTTTTTGGGATGCCCCACCTTCCCAAATATTAGGGTCATAATCAGGCATGCTAGCCATAGCTACTACTTTCCCAGTGTCCACCTCCATGGCTACAGCATAACCCGTTGTCGCATTCACACCACTTTTGTTGTACAATGCACTCTCATCCGTTTTTAAATACTCTATTTGATCTAAAATTGCCTGCTCTGTGGCAAGCTGAACATCTTTATCTATCGTTAAATATAAATTATTTCCTTTAACTGGAGGTACAACAACCGGATCTCCAATAATTCTTCCTAGAGCATTAATCGGATAGGTCATCGTTCCATTTTTTCCACGTAACTTTTCCTGATACAAAAACTCCAAACCATCAAAACCTACGTATTCCTGATCTAAATATTCTCTTAATACATTTTGATTATTATACTTTTCCTCCAGATACCCTGTTAAGTTACTTGCTGAATTAAACTTTTTTAAATACCCTACTAATTGAACTGCAATGGTTTCTTCACTATATTTCCGAACGCTCTCCTCGACGACTTTAACTCCTGGGAATTCTTCAATATGTTCTAATATATATGCGATTTCTTCCTTAGTAAGGTCTGTTTTCAACCTTCTAGGACGAGTACTATAATTCATAATTGTTTTTTCTTCTTTATGAATATCAAAACCTACATCCATATCATCAACGATTTCTTCTGCAGATTTTTCAGATAACTCTTCAGCTCCATATTGCTTAAAAACGTCAGCTAGTCTGCTAGCTAAATCAATAACTTCATCTTCGTCTGGTTTAGTTGGAAGTTCATAATAGAGAGATTGACTTGAAGTAGAATAGGCTATAGCATAACCATTCACATCATATATATTTCCCCTAATCGGTGGAATTTGATTAGTCACTTCTGAATTTTTATTCTTTAATGCTTGATACTCACTTCCTTCGACAAACTGAATAAAAGCAAGTCTAACTATTAATACTGAAAATATTATAAATACAGCAAAGAAAAAAATATTTAAACGAAATGCAAAATTTCTCCGTTTAATCAATTCTCGTTTCTTCGGGTCATTTAAACTGCTCATGTTCTTCTCCTCTTCACAAATATTTCACCACAAATTAAATATACGGTACGGTTAATTTCCATTCCTTTATTATAATTGAAAATGAATAGCTAAACATCCTTTATATGTGTTTCATAAAAATCATTGGAATTAAACCAATTTCCTCCAGATGATACCCAGGTGGTGTCTAACGGAATCCATTCATCTGTTTCAGATAAATATACTTCATTCCAAGCATGAGCACCCATCCCCCCGCGACCATCAGATCCAAGTCCAGTAACTACTTTCACATCCAAATCAGCCGTCCTTGCCATCACAGCAAATAATCTAGAATAATCTATGCAGACCCCTTGTTTTGAAAGAAACGTATCTTCAGGTGTTTGTTCCATCCATACATTTTCTTCCTCATACAACCTTACTTTTTCCCAGTTATATTGAACTCTTGTCCCAACCCAATCATATAAAGCTTTAGCTTTTTCCTCATCCGTGTTTAAATCTTTTACAATGATATGTGTAGCTTCCACTATATTATCTGGAATGTTATGGTCAATAATCTCATATTTCCTCTGTAGAACTTCCTTGTATTCATCTTCAGCTTCTTTAGCCAATACCGGTAGAGTAGTCTCTATAAAATTCTGACTTAACGGTTGCAGTACTCTTTCAGTACCTCCTTGGTATAAAATGGAGGATTGGATATATGAGGTGAAGGGGGTTTGTGGAAATAAAGTAACAAAAATAAACAAAATCAAAATGACAGTCAAACCCTTAGCTAAACCAAATATTACACCGATAAAACCCCCGAATAATTGACTGATGAGTAGTGGAATTTCTGCCTTTGTTTGTTTACTTTCGTTCATCAGTTTCATCGCTCTTAATAGATTTAAAAACACCAAATTAAACAACATCATGATCAAAAATTGTATCAATAAATAACTTATTAAAAAGATGAAAATAAAGCGTATAAAAGTAAAGTCTCTGATTGAGGTGAGAACAATATAATACCCTTTTTCCAACATATTCAGTTCTTCAGAAGGAATTTGAATCGATTTCGAAATCAACCAGCTTTGAAGTTTAGGAGATAGCCAATTTGTAGTTTTCCAAGATAATAGGGCGGCAGTCATATTGATGACAATATCTTGGATAGCATGAGACAATTGAAAGGCAGACTTAGATACACCTCTCTTAATCCCTTGGATCAAGGAAATCAAAATTACAGACACGATAAGCAATGTAATGTAGTTAATATTTGTGATCATATCAATAAAAGTCTGCAATTTGTTCTCCTCCAGATAAACTTATTTAATTCTTGTTTTCTAACAATTTTCTAATTTCATCATTCATTTCTATCGTATAGGTTTCCCCACCATACGTAATGGTTAAGAAGTCTGAATCCGTATCTCCTTCTATGGTTACATCTTCATTTTCGATGAGAAAATCCCCATCCATAGCTTCGTTTACTATGTATTCTTTAATTTCATTTATTGCCAGATCTATCAATTCTTCTTTTGAAATCATTTCTAAAAACTGATCACTCGCTGTTTTAAGTGTTTCACTATAGCTAGAACCGTAATAAATCAATACAGCTACAATCGCCAAAACGATGAACCATTTCACTAATGTTTTTACTAGTTTAATAACAATAAATAACACAATAATTGCTGCAAGAATGATATACCATTTTTCTTGGACAAATATAATCCAACTCTCTATATCCATCTTAACACTCCCGTCTCTACTCTCAGCTTATTACAACTATATCTATTATACAAAAAATCAACCATCAACGCATGTTCAATTACAGAAAAAACCTTAATCAAATCACTCAGTATGAATATTTTTTAAAAAGTAACGTACAAGTAATAACAAGCTATATTTGAACAACCTCTTTAAGAGTATCTCTATTGGATGGTGATTAGATGAAAACAGCAATTTGGCTATATCTTTTTATGTTCATTGCATTCTTTGACTTACATGCACAATTTCCTATCTTGTCTCCTTATGCAATATCTCTTGGAGCTGCCCCCTCATTTATCGGCTTAATTATGGGGATGTATTCATTGACACATATCCCGGGTAATATTTTAGCAGGTTATGGCGTGGATCGATATGGCAGTAAATATTTTATTATTTTCAGTTTAATCATTGCTGGAGGGTTGTTAATTATTCAGTCCTCGGTTACAGATCCATGGCAGTTATTAGTGATTCGTTCTATTAGTGGATTCATATTAGCCTTTCTATCACCTGCCTGCCTTTCTTTATTAGCAAAAATTGCAAAGGATCAAATCCAACAAGGGAAATTAATGGCAGGAAATGGCCTCGTCCATACATTAGCTTCCATTGTATCTCCAGCTGCTGGAGCATTATTAGTTGCAAAAGTTGGGTATTCAGTTGCATTTAATCTCTTAGGTTGGATACTCATCATCACTGGGGTTTTGGCATTTTGGGGAATACAAAATATAAAATCAACCTCCATAGAAAAAAAACTCCCACATCCACAAACCTTATTCGGAACTGAAGATCAAAAAATACCATGGCTATTTTATGCTCTCCCACTTGCTTTAGCTTGTTCACAAGGCATTTTGTTTTTTGAATTACCTTTAATTCCGATATCACGGAATTCCATTTTTGCTTCTGGACTTTTATTTTCGATTGTTAGTCTCGGCGCATTATGTACGTTAAGCTTGTTATTTTTAAATCGACTATCCCCATTTTTAAGAACAGCAGCGGGATGTTTATTCTTAGCGCTAATATTTTTTGATATGGCATTACATCAATTATTCCCTTTAGCGATTTCCTTATTTTTAATTGGTATGGCAAAAGGGATCATATATCCTGCAATGGCTACTTATTTAACCCATATGTCTAACGTTTCAAAATACGGTCGTATTTTTGCTATATTAGCAATTTCCATGTCATTAGGGGCTTTTATAGGACCTGTTATTGCAGGTCAGGTACGGGAGGTTGTATCACCTTACTTATTTGCTTTTATCTTTTTATTCATTTCACTTTCCATGTTACCTTATCCTAATCGTTTTACCATCTTCACTCAAAGGAAAGTATAACTTTCCATCATCACCATACAATAAGTGAATTTTATATTTACCTTAAATAGAAAGTCGTATATCCTTAAATGTAATATTTAATTCAAATGTTTAAATTAAAATGCAAGGGAGGAAAATAGAATGAATGGAAAAATCGCAATTATTACGGGTGCTAATTCAGGAATGGGTTTAGCAACTACAACTGAAATCGCAAAAAAAGGCGCAACTGTCATCATGTTATGCAGAAACAAACAACGTGGAGAAACAGCTCTCCATACTGCAAAACAACAAAGTGGTTCTCAAAATATTGAGTTGATGATTTGTGATCTTGGTTCATTAGAGAGCATTCATACATTTGTAGCTCAATTTAAGGAAAAATATAATAAACTTGATATATTAATTAATAATGCGGGTGTCATGTCTTTGAAAAGAGAGCTTACAAGTGATGGATTTGAAATGCAGTTAGGTATTAATCATCTAGGTCATTTTTTACTAACGAATTTACTACTAGAGCGATTAAAAAATGCAGAAGAAGCAAGAATAATTAATGTTTCTTCTGGAGCTCATAAAATAGGAAAGATTGATCTTCAAGATCCCTTCCTAACTAAACGATACGGATTCATGAAAGGATATGCTCAATCTAAATTAGCGAATATCCTATTTACAAAAGAACTTTCAAATAAACTTAAAAATACAAATATTACTGTAAATGCTCTACATCCAGGTGCAGTGGCAACGAACATAGGTGTGAATAGAAAAACTGGATTTGGGAAAAATTTTATAAAATTAATGAAGCCATTTTTTCTATCTGCAGAAGAAGGTGCATCTACTGCCATTTACCTCGCCACTAGTGATGAAGTAAAAGATACCACAGGTGAGTATTTTTATAAAAAGAAAATATCTCTCGTTTCAAAAATAGCACAGGATAATGAACTTTCTAAAAAATTATGGACTTGGAGTGAGCAACAAGTATTCTTAACCCCAAAAAGTGATGTTAAGCTTTGAAGACTATGCCTATTACTTTTCGGGGGCCCCATTATTTTATACCCACAAAAGTGATGTATCTTCTTCAAACATGAAGCTCAGCCTTATCACCCTTTATAGGAGGATAAAATAATGGACGCAGTTATTATTGTGGAAGGGACTAATGATCGAATTCATTTAAAAAAGTTTTTATCTGAAGAAATTGAGATTTTATGTACAAATGGAACATTAAACGCACATCGGCTAGAAAAGTTAGTTCAGAAAACTGTTGAGAAACAAATCTTTATTTTTACTGACAATGATATAGCAGGTAAAAAAATTAGAAAAACATTAACAGAGGCGTTTCCAGATGCGGAACATTTATATACCAAAAAAGGGTATGCTGGTGTTGAAGGTACACCTGATGAGCATATTATAAACCAACTTGAAAAATCTGATTTACATGAATACATACTAAATTAATTACAAAATCTCTATTACCATTTTTTAATTCTTAAAATGTAAAAAAACAGCCACTATCTAATGGCTGTTTTTCATTTAATTACACTTAATATTATAATAATGCTTCTATATGTTCTACAATATAATCAACATTTTCCTCTACAGATAAATCATCTTTAATGGGAAGGTATTTTTTAATATTCCCCTCTTTATCGATTAAAACATAGAAATTTGTATGACCAAAATCTCCACCTTCTAATTCCATTATACTTATTCCGTATTCTGTAGCTAGATCTCTTGAATACTGCTCTTCACCACGTAAAAAATACCAGCCTGATGGGTCTGCATGATATACGCTTGAGAATTCAATTAACCTCTCACGAGTATCTCTTTCAGGATCAAAGGTAATAGAAAACATAGCCATTTCATTTCCAAATACCCCTTCTTCCTTTAGTCGCTCCTGCACTTGTGAAAGCAGGTGAGTTGTTGGTGGACAAACATCAACACAAGTTGAAAAATAAAAATATACTAACCTTACTTTTCCATCAGTATCCTCTAGCGATACGGTACTTCCATCAATATTTTCTAATTCAAATGGAGGGGCTTTTTTAGTATTCTCTTCCGTTATAAAACTTACTTCTGACTTTGATTCTGGAAGCCAATTATATATTAAATAAGCTGACATCCCAATGATTAAAATGCCCATCACACTAAAATAAGTTATTTGCAACCATTTTTTTCGATTCATATATTTTCACCTAACTTGTAGTATTTATAATCATCACAAAGAAATTAATCATCAAGTAATTAATCGAAAAGAGAAATACTTTTCTTGCCCATTTATCATTATCTTTAGTGACAAATCCTGCTATGCAGTACATAAGCCAAATTATACTTAATAAAATAGAGACAATTAAATAGATCATTCCTACGTATCCAAAAACATAAAACATGATATTTACAGGTATTAAAAGTAATACATATGGCAGCATTTGAATTTTTGTTCTTTTTACTCCCTTTACTACAGGCAACAATGGAAATCCAGCAGCTCTGTATTCCTCTTTACGTCTAATACCTAACGCCCAAAAATGTGGTGGCTGCCATAAAAATAATAAGGCAAAAAGTAACCAAGCTCCAGGATCTACTTCGTTGGTCACTGCGCAATATCCTAAAACAGGAGGCATTGCTCCAGAAATTCCTCCGACAGACGTACTCCATGTAGAGCTTCTCTTTAACCACATTGTATAAACAAAAACATAAACAAAAAATCCAATAAAACCTAATAAAGCTGAAATAGGATTAACCAAAAAGTATAGAACTAATAGACCTATAATGCCTAAAACAATCCCATACCAAAGCACAACTCTTGGATGAATTCTTCCTGCTGGTAGGGAACGTCCTTTTGTCCTCTCCATTTTCTCATCAAAATCTCTATCCAAAAAGTTGTTTAAAACACAACCTGATGCCATGATCAAAGCTGTTCCAAGCATCATATAAGCGAAAATGAACCAATTGATATCCCATTGTGATGCAAGCCAAAACCCACCAAATGCTGCAATAAGATTAGATCTAATGATTCCTGGTTTTGTTAGCTGAACAAAATCTCTCCAAGAAACTTTTTCTATGTCTACAGAATCAGAGATTGATTCATTCATCACTTGCACATCTAACTGTTTACCCACCTATCTATAACCCTCCTTAGAGCGTAAAAAAACATATCTTTAATCATATCAGTCTGCAAACCATTTGACAACAAAATCGATTCTTTATTCATATTTTAGACGCAAATTTATTTGTCATGTTGTCAAGCAGTATTCCATAATTATATTAATGTATTGAATTGTTTGTTTACATGAAAAGACGATTCCTTTTTAATATACCTTATTGAAAGGATGGACATAAACATATGGCGGTCATTAAAGCAAATAGTGAAGATGTCAAGTTATTAGCAAGATTAATGAGGGCTGAAGCAGAAGGTGAAGGCGAATTAGGAATGTTAATGGTTGGAAATGTTGGCGTAAACAGAATAAGAGCAGATTGTTTAGATTTTAAAGATATTCGAAATATGAATCGAATGGTGTTTCAAAGACCAGGTGGATATGAAGCTACGATAAAAGGATACTTTTACCAAAAAGCAAGGGATAAAGATATCCGTTTAGCCCAAAGGGTAATTAATGGTGAAAGATTCCATCCTTCAACGAATTCTTTATGGTTTTTTAGACCAGAAGGTGCATGTCCATCTCAATGGTATGACCAATATAATTCTGGGAGATATAAAGCTCATTGCTTTTTTACACCTCTACAAAGTGTTTGTCCGAGTGTGTACTAACATGTAATCATTTTATATTTATATTTTAAAGGAGGATTTAACAAATGAATGGAAATAATTATAACGCAATGGCTCAGCAGTATTCTAATGTGATGCCATCGCACGTTAATCCAATGGCGATGCCTGCCGCTAATCCAATGGCGATGCCTGCACAGTACGCTAATATGATGCATGGATCTATGCCTGCATCTATGCCTGCATCTATGTCAGGACCATATGCTCCAAGCGGCTCAGTTCTCGCAAGTTCTGCACCAGCTATGTCGGAGTTCACACCACCAGGTCAATTACCAATGGAAGTTTCTTATATTGAAAATATTTTACGGTTAAATTTAGGAAAAGAAGCAATGATTTATATGACATATGAAAATAACTCTGAGTGGAATGCGAAAGTGTTTAAAGGAGTGCTTGAAGCAGCTGGTAGAGATCACATTGTGATTAGCGATCGTGACACAGGAAAAAGATACTTACTGCTTATGGTGAATTTAGATTATATTACTTTCGATGAAGAATTAAATTATATTCCAACTTATTGAGCACAAGGTTAATAAAAAAACATATACTGTAAGAACATAAAAGACCCATTTATCATATTGATAAATGGGTCTTTTCACTCTAAATAAATTAAATATCTTGGGTACATGATTATTAGTAACGGAACAGGATAAAGATAAAGAGTAAAGATAAAGAATAAAGATGAAGATATTTTGCTTATACAGGAGGGAGCCATATTGGATTCTGGTACTCATTTTGTAGTAGGTTTAGGATTAGCTGGTTTAGCAACGATTGATCCTGCTGTTTCAAATGATCCTAATTTATTTATAGCTGTATTAGTTGGAACTGTATTAGGTTCACAAGCCCCAGATGCTGATGGGTTATATAGATTCAAAAGTAATGGTGCTTATATAAAAAATCACAGAGGGTTGTCTCATTCATTACCTGCTCTCTTCATTTGGACTTTTTTGATCACGGGGCTTATTTTTCTCATTTTTCAGCCCACTCCCATTCTTCATGTATTGTTATGGGTTTTCATAGCGGTATGTGTACATGTTTTTTCAGATTTATTTAATACTTATGGGACACAAGCATTAAGACCTATCTCGGATAAATGGATTTCTTGGAATATTATCCATATTTTTGATCCCATTATATTTTTCTCTCATGTCATTGCCCTAATCCTTTGGGTATTCCATATCGGTGAATCTACATTTTTATTTCCAATATTATATGGCTTTTTAATTGTATATTATATTTGGCGAACCGCAGTACATTATTTTTTGCAAAAAAACCTTTATAAAAAAGACAAACACTATCAAAAAGATGAATCTTACATGCTCATTCCAACTATTCATCTATCTGAATGGAACATCGTTAAAAAAAACAAAAATAATGTTCACATTCTAGGCGAGTTAAAAAGTAATGGAAATATACAATGGATAGATAAAGTACAATGTGAAACACATCCCGCCATTGAAATTTCAAAAAAGAATTCTGATATCGCTTCTTTTTTGTATTTCAGTTCTCAGTACGCATGTTCAGACATTATACAACACGCTTGGGGATTTGAAGTTCGATGGTTTGATGTACGTTATCGACATCGAAAACAATATCCATTTGTGGGTGTTTTACTAATGAAAAAAGATTATACCCCAATTAGGTCATATGTAGGATGGTTAAATGAAGATAAGTTAAACAAACGTCTTGGATTGCATGAAATGTGAATATACCCAAAATACAAAGTGTAAAACATAAAAAGCCCAAGGGATTTAATCCCTTGAGCTTTTGTTACTTTTATTTTACTATTAAGGTTGTCTACCTGCTAATGTTTGCTCGGCAATTTGTACTAAGTGACGTGTCATGTATCCACCAATTGTACCTGTATCACGAGTAGCCATGTTACCATAGTAACCGTCTTGAGGAATCTGAATACCTAACTCCTGTGCTACTTCAAATTTTAATTGATTTAATGCTGCAGTAGATTGAGGTACTACTAGTTGATTACTGCTACGAGATCTTGACATTGATGAGCACTCCTTTCAAATCTATGTTGTTTTTACAAGCTGCTTGTATCACTATTATGTTAACATTTGAAAAAAACTATTCATATTATTTTCATATCATGAAAGGTGAGTCATATTATGAGTAAAAAAACCGCCCTACTTTTTTCTATTATTGGTGTACTGTTCTTGGTTTTAACAGGTGTCGCATTAAGTTATCAACAATCTCTATTGGCATTACTTTTTTTATTTTTATCATTTTTAACCGTCGGAATGGGTTTTAAGGTAAAAGCAAAAATTAGAAAAAAGAATAATCATTGATAGTCATTAATTTGGTAAAACAAAACCCATTTTTTTCTTTATTTCCCTTAAAGTTTCGTTAGCTACATCAGTAGCCTGTTCGGCA
This sequence comes from Chengkuizengella sediminis, assembly GCF_010078385.1. Taxonomy (NCBI): domain Bacteria; kingdom Bacillati; phylum Bacillota; class Bacilli; order Caryophanales; family Paenibacillaceae; genus Chengkuizengella; species Chengkuizengella sediminis. The sequence continues at coordinate 22,212 of NZ_SIJC01000013.1, read as the reverse complement.
CCTTGTTTTAAATACTTACTTAATTCACCTGAGGAGCGAATCTCTTTATAACGTTGTTGGATAGGCTCAAAAGTAGCTACAACATGTTCTGCTAAATCCTTTTTAAATGGACCATATCCTTTTCCTTCGTATTCCTTTTCGATTTCTTTTATACTTAAGTTAGAGCAATAGGAGTAAACCGTCATTAAATTACTAATTTCAGGTTTATTTACTGGATCAAATAAAACATCTCTCCCAGAATCCGTTGTTGCCCTTTTGATTTTTTTACGTAACACATCGGGTTCATCTAACATCGCAATATAACTATTTGAATTAGGATTACTTTTACTCATTTTAATTGAGCCATCATCTAAAGACATGATTCTCGCACCAACTTCAGGAATATATGGTTCTGGAATCTTCAAGTACTCACCAAAACGTTGATTAAAACGATTTGCTAAATCTCTTGTTAGTTCAAGATGTTGCTTTTGATCATCTCCTACAGGTACGAGATCAGCATTATAAAGTAATATATCAGCAGCCATCAGACCAGGATATGTGAACAAACCTACTCCTATTGAATCTTGCTTTCCAGCCTTATCTTTAAATTGAGTCATTCTTTCAAATTCCCCCATATAAGATAATGTTGTCATGATCCAACCTAATTCAGCATGTGCAGGAACATGAGACTGAACGAATACACTAGACTTATCAGGATCTACACCTGAAGCAAAATATAATGCAGCTACAGCTTCAGTTTGTTCTTTTAAATCTTCTGGTTTTTGAGGCACAGTAATCGCGTGTAAGTCTACAATAGAAAAAAAACATTCATGTGTATTCTGTAACTTAACATAATTTTGTAAAGCACCAATATAATTTCCGATTGTTAATTTCCCACTTGACTGTATACCAGATAATACTCGTTTCATTTTTTAACCTCCTAATATTTATAATTCTGAACATAAAACTACCCACAAAAGTGAGGCTCATTTTCCCAGTTCATGGATAATTACCACAAGGATGTGGTAGTTTATTTGATGAAAAGTTACACATTTCTTTACGTCAAAAAAAGCCTTTCGTCGAAAGGGACGAAAGACCGTGGTGCCACCCTAATTTATTTCTTTAAACTAAAAAATTCTAAAGAAAACTTAATTTCCGATAACGGGGAATTCCGTGCAGTCTACTAAAAAAAAATTTGTTCAACATTAAGCTCAAGGACCCATTTCAGAAAACATGTTGTACCGACTCTCAGCATATATCGGCTCTCTGATAAACAACGATGTATTCTTACTCTTCCTCTCATCGCATCGTATGATTTAATTTCATTATTATACACAACATTTCTTAAATGTCAATTATCAAAGGTCAATTATTTTTTCAAACGTTTCATCAAATCCTCTATCACTGGTATGGTGTCTTTAAAATAAGGAGAATACGCTAGGTCCTTAATAAATGCTAAAAACTGATCTCCAATTTTATAAACAATCTTTTGATATTCTAGTAAATCAACAAAATATTCGTCCATTTCCTTATGTATATCACCTTCAGATTCTTCCACTTCAATGAGTTGAATACTCTTGTCATCCCTGTGTCTCACTACAAATGAAAATCCTCTGCAATCAGGATCACCACATCCGCATACAAAAAAAGGAGTTTTCTCCCACTCCGTTGCTGAAGCAAATCGGTCTGGAAAGGTATCCTCCAATGTACTTAAAAGCAATGCAGGTAAACCCACATCTATACATAACGGCTCATCAATAATAATATCATCGTTTATTTCTAAAAATACATCAGCTTGAACAATTTGCAGCTCTTTATTCAAAGACAAATGATCATAAGTTAGCTTCATTTTTTTATACACCCTTTCAAGTAAGCCACGTATCAACAATAGTATACCAATCACTGAGAAATGGAAATAACCGTTTGTACCCCATTATGAATACAGAACGGTTATTTTACATCATATTCGTTAACTTTTATAATATCTTTTGCTGAGGTTTGTTCATCAAATTCGCCATGTTGTAGTTAGATTCGAATTGAAAACTCGTTGCTAAGTTTTTGTTTTTCAAAGCAAATTCAAAGGAAATCTGCCCATGAGTCCAATGATTTTTATACTTCAAGGATTGAATTGCCATCTTTTTAAAGGAAAATATTTGCTGAGTCGTTAAACCATGAATGTTTCCAAGAGATCCTCGATCATTTCCTTCTATTGGGTCATGAATAACGCCAAATTTACCAACAGTATTATTTCGAATCTGTAAAAATACAACTCCCGAGGTTAAATTTCCTAACTCAACTTGAATTTCATCAAATACCAAATCAAGCTGCCTCGCTAGTGACAACTGCTCAATATACATAAGTTATTCTCCTTTTTCATTATTTTATTGGCATTGTTAAATAAACACTGTTAAGAGTGTTCTTAAAAAAACACTGTGCTTTCTTTTAGGAATTAAAACTAAGACTATTCAAGTGGTGATCTAGATAAGACGGAAGAAAAAAATACAGAAGTTTCATAATCAGGGGAAATGAGACTAGGATATGATTCACCAATAAATTAAAATATAAATTCTAAACTTGAAAATTACATATTTATACATATAATAATATATTAATATAAAAATGTAAATATTATTCTATTAACTCTTTCAGATTCGTCACATTTTTTCAAATTCTGACAACTTCATAGACTTTTTTCAAAATAGAATGATATAATAATATCAGAAAATTTTAACAACTACCTAAGGAGTCGATGATATGAGCTGGTTTTATGAGCTATCTGTTAAAAATAAACTATTAATCGGAGTATACTCCATTTTAGCTATATTTTCATTCGTTTCAATCTTTTTTTCTGAGAACAAATTGTTCGTTTCCTTCATTATTGTGTTTTTATTAGCTGTAATTTACCCTATACTTTTAAAATTAGAGAAAGTGATTAATGAATCTATAGACAATGTTTCCAAAGCAGCTACAAAAATAGCTCAAGGTGACCTACAACAAAAAATATATATTTCATCAGATGATGCAATTGGTGAACTTGCTAACGCATTTAACAAGATGTCAGAAAGAATGAATAATACATTACATGACACGCTTAATATTTCCAAGTTAGTATCAGACTCAAGTAGAAATATATATTTAAAAAACAAAGCACTAAGTGATGTACTAGATCAAGTAAACTTATCTACTAACGAATTAGCTACTGGAGCGAATGAAATTTCTGAGGACGTGTCCAACATTTCAACATCTATCCAAAATATAGAAAGTAAAGTAAGCGCATATACTGTATCAACAAATGAAATGAATAAACATTCCCAAAACACGATACAATTAGTAGACAAAGGACGAAATGCAGTAGAAAGTCAAAGCGCTGGTATGAAAGATACTGTAGAAGCAACAAACCATGTAGCGTCTACTATAAACGAACTAGCTAAACAAGCAGATGGCATATCTAAGATAACGAAAACGATCTCAGAAATTGCAGAACAAACAAACCTCCTATCTTTAAATGCATCTATTGAGGCAGCAAGAGCAGGCGAACATGGTAAAGGTTTTGCTGTAGTTGCACAAGAAGTAAGAAATTTAGCTGAGGAATCAACTGAGTCAACTAAGGAAGTTTTTAATCTTGTTAAAAATATAGACTACGGCATTAAGCAAGCGATAGAGAATATAGAAAAAAATGAAGAGACTGTTAAAAATCAAACGTTAATGATTCAAGAAACGGAAAAGGTTTTTAGTGAAATTGTACATAGCATACAGTTTATTACTGATCGAATTTATGAATTTTCAAAAGAAAGTGAACTTATGCTTCTTAGCGCTAAAAAAATATCTGAATCCATGGAAAATATATCTGCAATTACACAACAATCTGCTGCAGGTACAGAACAGGTCTCAGCATCAATGAACGAACAAATATCATCCGTTCAAGAAATGGTTGGTGTATCAGAGCAAATGACTCATAAAGCATCACAACTCCAACAATCCATTGAATTTTTCAAATTAAGAACAAATACATAAAGAAAACTTACTGGCAAACCTCAAAGGGAGAGACAAAAAAAATCACCTGAAATATCAGGTGATTTTTTAAACTAAAATTAATTATCGAATAACTAATTGTTTCTTTTGATCATGTTTATGTGTTTTATAATAAGTGACCATCGGTTCTAATATTTCCATGAAATCAGGACAACTAATTCCTGAACCTTTCAAATCCTCCACAGCATTTTGACAATCAAACCTTGCTTCATACTTGAAATAATCCAATGCTTCTTTTTCAACACCCAAAAACTTTCGAATAAACTTGATTTTTAAAAAGAAATCTGTAGTCATGATTGGAATTCTTCCAATAGGTTTTTTTTGTAACAATTCTTTCATCATAGCAGAATATACTTCTTTAACTTTATATGGAGAAGGATCTGTTAAATGATAAGTTTTTCCTTCTCCAATATCAGCATGACCTAAATAACAAGAGGCAGCTATTATATAGTCTACTGGTACAAGGTTGATCTCTACTTCCCCTCGTCCGATGTATGGGAGAATCGGAAGGAATCGAAGGCGATCCATAAAGTTTAATATAAAATAAGGTCCATCAAATTTAATGGTTTCACCCGAAAAGGAATGACCCTTCACAATACCAGGACGTATTATCGTAGTAGGTACATCGTTTACTATTTTTTTGACTAGTGTTTCTGCTTCATATTTTGTCTCTTCATAGTAGTTTTGAAAAGTTTGGTTTTTCTCCAGATCAGACTCTAATATTTTACCCTTACGATCCCCAGCTACGTATGCAGTACTAAAGTATATGTATCGTTTTAAATTTTCTAACTGTTTAACAAATTGGTTTACATTATCCGTACCTTTTACATTCACAAGATAAGCGATATCTTTAGGAACAGCTAAATCATAAATTGCAGCCAGGTGAAATACATGTGTTACTTCCCTTTGAAGGACTTGAAGACGATCATCTGATATACTAAGATTATTTTTTGTAATATCTCCTTCTAATATCGTAAAACGATCCTTTTCAAAACCTCCATCATTCATTAATCTAGCAGCTTCTATCTCGGCTTCTCTATACATAGTTGGTAAAACCAGCACATAAATATGATCTACGTCCTCTTGGTCCTTTAGAAGCTGTTGGATAATTTGACTAGCAATAAAACCTGGAAATCCAGTAAAAAAATACTTGTTACCCATCAGATCACCCCTTATATAATTTAACCATTCTCACTTATGGAAAACCAAGCCATATATAATTGTCAAAAAAGTCAGAATGTTTTCTAATACCATTTTATCATGCCTTTTTGATCTTTCAAGATCATTTAAAAATGTTATAATATATACACCTACAAAAGTGAAGAAAATAGGTGAACATATAGATTCATATTAAAGGAGAGATTAAGAGTGAGACCATTACAAATATCACCAGAAACTGCTCAGGCATTAGCCAAAAAATTAAATGTACCTATAGAGCACTTAATGCATATGCCTCAACATATATTAATGCAAAAATTAGCCGAATTAGCTAAACAGGATAAGGATGAATCAAACGAATAAAACTCTCCCATTGGCTAGCCTCTCAATGGCACAATATAGAAGAGTAACATAAAAATTAAAAATAGGTTTCTTAACTATTAATAAAATGATAAGCGGGACCAGATAATCGCTCTAACAATATCGTTTGTAGCTGCTGATCTAGTTCTATCTTAGAAAGTGCTTTTTTCATACAACTTAACCATGCATCTGCACGCTCTCTTGTAATTTCAAATGGTAAATGTCGAGCTCTCATCATGGGATGGCCGTATTGCTCTGAATATAGAGGGGGTCCTCCAAAAAATTGTGTTAGAAATAAAAACTGCTTTTCCATGACAGGCATAATATCTTCGGGAAATAATTCACCGATGACGGGATTTTCTTGTACAATTGGATAAAAAGTATCTACGATTTTTCGAACTGTTGATTCTCCACCAATGATTTCATATATTGATTTTTCTTCCATAAAATAACCCTCCAATACTCTAGGTTGTTCTGCCTTAATATGTAACAGACGAACGAACTTTATTTATTTATTATATCATAATCCAACCTCTCTCCCAGTTCTCGGAATGAATCTGTTTATATTTTCATACTATGATATAGAAGACAAGCTTGCTAAAAACAGGACTTTTTGAACAGGATCCTTAAGGGCAAATTCATTAGGAGGCCTCTTTATGCTCCCTATAAAAAGATACATAGTATACATCATTCCGTTAATTAGTTTAACCTTCATATTACTCATTATAGTTTATCCAACGATCAGTTTTAACGCTGCTATAAGAGGGATCACTATTTGGTGGGATGTATTGTTTCCAGCACTGTTTCCTTTTCTAGTTGTTTCAGAAATACTGTTAGGTATCGGTATTGTACATTTTTTCGGCACTCTTTTAGATCCAATTATGCGTCCATTATTTCGAGTACCAGGAATAGGCGGTTTTGTCATGACAATGGGATTTGCATCGGGTTACCCTGTTGGGGCTAGATTAACCTCTAAGTTATGGGAGCAAAAGTTAATCAATCAAGTAGAAGGTGAAAGATTAGTTGCTTTCACATCAACTTCTGATCCCATTTTTTTAATTGGGGCTGTTTCTGTTGGTTTTTTTCATGATGTAAACTTGGCTCTTATTTTAGCTATTTCACATTACGGAGCAGGAATAATAGTTGGTTTACTCATGAGATTTCATGGAAAAAACACAACGAATACCATATTTCAAATTAAAACTGAGCAAAGAGGGTTTATTTTATTTCGTGCTTTTCAATCGATGCATAAAGCTCGCTTAGAAGATGGTAGAACTCTTGGCATAATTATATCTGAAGCAGTTGAAGCTTCCATTAAATTAATTTTTGTTATCGGTGGACTCGTCGTTTTTTTCTCCGTTATATTAGAAATTTTAACGAAGATTAATTTCTTGGATCTATTTTATTTTATATTTCAATATTTTCTTCCTTTATTAGGTCTTCCCATTGAACTCAGTCAAGTGATTATTAACGGAACCTTTGAGGTTACTTTAGGTGCAAAATCAGCAGGTGAGGCAAATACCAGTTTGATTGCCAAAACTGCAGCAGCCGCTTTTGTTGTCTCTTGGAGTGGACTGTCCGTCCATGCTCAAATCGCCAGCATATTGCATTTTACAAATTTAAGATACACACCCTTTTTCATTGCCAGATTACTTCATGGATTGATTGCTGCTGGACTCGTTTATTTAATATGGGATCCAATTCAATCCTATCAATCTTCATTTTCATTTATCCTTCCTGCTGTAAGTGAAGTAAAGACAAAATCTGAATATATTTCTTCATTTCTCTCCTTTTCTCTTTGGAGTATATCGTTTTTATTTGTTTGTATTTTTTTATTGTACTTTATATATCTCCTATTTAAAGTTCTTTTTCATCCTAAAAAGTGAGCATTGTTTTATATATGATTTTTGTATATGATGTATACAGCAAATGATTTGTAGGAGGTTACACTTTTGAAATATTTCGTCTTGGACCGTGGAGATGAAACTTCTTTAAAATTATCTGACAAATTTCATAAATTAGCAAAACAACACAATATGATTCTTGATGAATTTTCACCTGACATTGTGATCTCAATTGGTGGAGACGGAACCATGTTATATGCATTTCATAAGTTTGTACAACAACTTGAAACCATTTCATTCGTTGGGATTCACACTGGACATCTTGGATTTTATGCAGATTGGAAACCAGATGAAATCGAACATCTATTAGAAATCATGGCTAAAAAAGCGAATTCTGATGACGTTATCGTAGAGTATCCTATTGTACAAATAGAAATAAAAACCGTAAATGATACAAGAATTTATTATGCGCTAAATGAAATTACGATAAAAGGAATCCATGCCACATTGGTTGCTCAACTCGATATTAATGATGATAAATTTGAAATGTTTAGAGGAGATGGAATTTGTATATCTACTCCATCGGGCAGTACAGCTTATAACAAAGGTTTGGGTGGGGGAATTATTCATCCTTCATTAGCAGCGATTCAAATTGCTGAAATGGCCTCTATAAATAATCGTGTGTTCAGAACTTTAGGTTCACCCATTATTTTACCAAAACATCATCATTGTGATATTTATCCAAAAGCAAATCAAAAAATATTACTGTCGGTAGATCATTTACAGTTTGAACATAAAGATATCATTTCTATTCGCAGTAGTGTTTCTCATAAAAAGGTTCGGTTTGCAAGATATCGTACTTTTCCATTTTGGAATCGAGTCAAAGAAGCTTTTGTGGGTAACGACTTAAATTAATTCTTTCTATCCTATACAATGAAAAAAGAAGAGCCGAAAAAATCCTTAAGGGAATTTTTTCGGCTCTTGTTGGCATTACAAGTAACACATCTTATTTTGTGTTCATAAATTTAATATCAATTTGTTTTTTTTACTTTTTTTAATACAAAATATGCACAACCAAAATTACAATATTCATAAATATAATCCTCAAAGCTATTAATGGAAGATTCCTTAGTTGCTTTTGTATGACCGTGATTAAAAAATCCTTTTAATCGAAGCTGGTTATATCCCCAGTCTCCAACAATAAAATCATATCGGTCCAACACTTCACTATATCTAGAGCGAAATGCTTCTTGATTCCAACCATTTTTATGATCTTTAATAAGTTCAAATGACTTTCCTGTAAATTGGATCATCTTTCTAATTATCCTCCTATATTCAATCGTCTAAGAGGTTCTTTAAAAAAATCCCCTTTGAACAAGCAATTTATGAAAGATTTTTTCTATCTAGCATTTAACGTTTCATTCGCTGCTTCCTTTTGCTCGCGTGCATGATATGAACTTCGAACTAAAGGTCCTGCTTCAACATGGCTAAATCCTCGTTTCATGCCTTCTTCTTTCAATAAAGAAAACTCCTCTGGTGTATAGAACTTTTCCACAGAAAGGTGTTTTTTAGTAGGTTGTAAATACTGACCAATCGTTAATATGTTACAATCCACTTCTCTTAAATCATCCATCGTTTGCAGAATTTCATCCCATTCTTCTCCTACTCCAATCATAATACTGGACTTAGTAGGGATTTTACTTTTGTATGATTTAGAGCGCTGTAAGAGCTCAAGAGACCGTTTATATTTTGCTTTTGATCGAACTCGGTCAGAACATCTTTCCACCGTTTCAATATTATGATTTAACACTTCTGGGTTAGCATCTAATACTTTATATAAAGCTTCTTGATTTCCCATAAAATCGGGTATTAAAACTTCTACATCACATAATGGAAGACGTTTTTTTACAGATTTGATGGTTTCTGCAAAAATCATAGCTCCTCCATCTGCTAAATCATCACGAGCTACTGAAGTAATAACACAATGTTTTAAGCCCATTTCTTCTGCTGCCTCTCCAACTCTTTCAGGCTCCTGAAGATCTAATTCATTTGGAAGTCCAGAATTTACTGCACAGAATCGACAAGCTCGTGTACAGATGTCACCTAGAATCATAAAGGTAGCCGTTCTATTCACCCAGCATTCATGAATATTAGGACATCTTGCTTCTTCACACACCGTATGTAATGTTTTTGTCCGCATCGTTTTTTTTAGTTCTTTATATTCTTGAAGTTCATCGCCAGAAGGCAACTTTATTTTTAACCAATCTGGTTTTCTCTGTGGTGTTTGTATTGCCATATTTATCTCTACCCCTTCCTGGGTTCTTAAGAATCTTTATGTATATGTATTATAACAATGGATTAAAAAACATGCCACCTTTGTAAAAATTGGATTGGATAATACAAAATACCATCGAGCACTCTATAAAACAATGAGATTATAGACCAAATGATTGAACATCTGAAACTACATAGATGGAAAATTTTTGTAGGGGGGATCATATTGAGAATACATTTCCTATATTACTTTCGTATATTCATTCTTATGATCTTAATTGTTTCTTTTATTAATTCAACAACGTTTGCAAAAACAGAAGAACTTAGTTTAAAACAAATTTATGAAAAACGACAGCAATTGATTGAAGAAATGAGTGCAGTGACAGAAATCCCTTGGTTCTATTTAGCTGCTATTGATCAATATGAAAGATCATTAAGTATAGCGAGTCCAAAAAAAAGACCCATTAGAGAAGGGCTTATAAGTATTAATTTTGAAAAATCAGATTGGGTAGGAAATTTAAACCCTGATGAACAAGATTCTAACTTAACATCCATTTTGTTTTTTAACGGTAGAGGAAGAGACGGTTCAGGAGATGGACTTGCAGATTGGAACAATGACCAGGATGTTTTATATACGATGTCACAACACATCTTAAAATATGGTTTATCAAAAGACGATTTTCGCATTGCTTTATGGGAGTATTATCAAAATTCAAGAAGTGTGAAAAGAATTGAACAGTTTGCAAAAATTTATGAAAAGTACGGTACATTAGATTTATACAAACATGCCTTTCCTGTACCCCTTCGTTCAGATCATTCATATCGCAGTACTTGGGGGGCAGGAAGAAGTTTTGGTGGATTCCGAATTCATGAAGGAACCGATATCTTTGCTCATCATGGTTTACCTGTACGAAGTACTTGTTATGGGATTATTGAAGTCTTGGGTTGGAATCGATATGGTGGTTGGCGAATAGGAATACGGGATCTTAATAACGTATACCACTATTATGCTCATTTATCAGGATACCAAAAAGAAATAAAACAAGGAGACATTGTAGAGCCAGGTCAAGTGTTAGGATGGGTAGGAAGCTCAGGTTATGGTAAACCAGGAACACAGGGGAAGTTCCCTCCACATCTTCATTATGGATTATACCGCGATAATGGATATAGTGAATGGTCTTTTGACCCGTATCCATATTTAAGAAAATGGGAACGAGAGGAGCGAAGAAACCGAAAATAAATGCTTCTTCACTCCTATTTGAATTCTTTATTAATTTTCAGTATTATCCTCTCCGTCTGTTGAATTAAATTGTGGAATAGATATAGGTGGTATTGGATTCATTCCATTTAATGAATCCATGGGTTTGCCATTGGAATCAAAATAATATGCTGGTACATCTCCCACAACCAATAAATAAGTAATTGGAACTTCTGTCTCCACAATTTCAGCTTCTGTATCAAAAGGGATAATAATCGTTACCTCTGCAATGATGTGTATGTAAACTTCAACAAGAATCATATTGATGCCAGCATCTTGTTTTCTTGTCGTCAGATCAATCAATACTGAACCCGCAGGTACAAATTTTATCGGTATTTCTGGACCAAAGGAAGCAATAATTGCACTATCCAAAGCTTGACCTAACGGAATGGACTCAGGCATTCTTTGTAAATCATCTAATGTTTTTTGAACGATATTCCTAGTTTCTGCAGCAATTCGCATATGTTCAGTATAATTTAGCATAAAACCAGTAATTTTCCCTGTATGGTCGTATTTCCATTCAATTAATTTTTCTAAATTTGTCCCCTTAGATATTTGTTCAGTAAGTGAGGCATTAATCGATTGAGTAGCGATTTGTTTAATTCTAACTTTTGCAACATTCATCAAAGGGGGTCTTAAATTTTTCTCAATAAAAATAAAACTTTGTACAGTAATTAAAGTAAAGATAATTAGCACTAAGAAAAACACTTTCTTTTTGCTGCTTTTTTTTACTGAACGACTTCTCCATCTTCTTTTTCTTCTCATGTAATGCCCCCTAGCTAAACCTTAGTAATTGCTGCTTAAACAACTATTCAGGAATATCTAAGCTAGCAAGAAATCCCATCCTATTAAATAAATTTATGCTCTAGATGTACAAAATAAACCTTAAAAAGACGAGAGCTTCTTTTTCAAACACAAAAAAAAGAAAAGCATATATATATTAATGCTTTTCTTTAGACCTTATCTTAAATTTTGATTACTCTTTTGAGTGACTTTTCAAAACAGGATGTTTTGATGCATTGTTATCCACATGGATGTGGATGATTTTAGATGTAATCCTTATGTTTGTGTTTTGATGCATCGTTATCCACCTTAATTATTTCTATAATTTCTTTGTCTTAAAGTCTCATACAACATTATGGTGGTCGCCATAGCAACATTTAGAGATTCTGCAGTACCTTCAATCGGAATTTTAATTTGTTTACTTACATATTGATCTAATTCTTGAGAAACTCCGTTCCCCTCATTTCCTACAATAAACCAACTTGCTTTAGTTAAATCCGTTTCATAGAAGTTTGATTCTGCTTGTAAACTTGTGTTTAATATTTGAATTGAACGATTTTGTGCTTTTTGAAGCATATCATCCAAATCACTTTGTATAATAGGGAAATGAAAAATAGATCCCATTGTTGAACGAACTGTTTTAGGATGATATAAATCGACACACCCCTTGCCTAATACAACCCCAGTTGCTCCTACTGCATCAGCACTTCGAATAATCGTTCCTAAATTACCAGGATCTTGTATAGCATCGCAAGCAACAACCAGAGCAGAACCTTCAAATAAAAGTGTATCATTCCAATTTCTTTTATGTACGATTGCAAAAATACCTTGTGGTGTTTTTGTATCGGAACATTTATTTATGATATCGTTACTAACACTTATCCATTTTTGTTCTTCATAATCTAATAATTCAGAGGGAACTCCCTTTTCATATGAATACACAACATGTTCTACTTTTACATTAGCACTATTTATCGCTTCTTTAACTAAATGAATTCCTTCTACAATATACTTACTTTGTTGATCCCTGCCTTTTTTAGTTAAAAGTCTAACCCATTCTTTTACATGACTGTTTGTTAACGAGGTGATTTTCATGCCTCACTTACTCCCTAAATGACATTTCAAAATTTTGTAAATGTTCATTGTCTCCTACAACAACAAGAATATCATTTTCCTTTATTAAATCCTCGGCATGCGGAGCAATGTTCATTTTATCAGCGCTTTTGATGGCAATAACGTTACAACCAAACTTAGCTCTAATATGTAACTCACTTAAATTTTTCCCAATCATTCTAGATGCTGCTTTGATTTCCACAATGCTATAATCTGCAGAAAGTTCAATATAGTCTATAATATTGGGGGATATTAAGTGATGTGCAACTCGAACACCCATATCTCTTTCGGGGAAAATAACTTTATCAGCACCAATTTTTTGAACAACTTTACCATGCAGATCGTTTTGTGCCTTTACGATTAAAGTATTAACTCCCAAATCCTTTAATATGAGGGTTGTTAGAATACTCGCTTGTATATCTTGTCCAATAGCAACAACAACGACATCAAAATTTCTAATTCCAATCGCTTTTAAGGCTTCATCATCCGTTGTGTCCGCTTGGACTGCATGGGTAACTTCATTAATAATTTCTTGAATACGACTTTCATTGGAATCAATGGCTAATACTTCAAAACCCATATGATATAACGTTTTTGCAACACTTGATCCAAAGCGGCCTATTCCAATAACTGCAAACTGTTTTTTCAAAAAAGTCCCTCCTTTGAGGTTAAAACAAAATTGATATTAAACGTAATGATTGAGCAAAATAAACTATACAACACGATGTGGAGGTTTTTAAACTGATGATGGACTTAAGACAAGCCATTTTCCAAAAGCTTCAAAACAAAAATGAATCTGAATTACATGAGATCATTACTGATTCCATTCATAATGATGAAAGAGCATTACCAGGACTAGGTGTAATTTTTGAATTGATCTGGGAAAAATCAGATGAACAAACACAAAGTCAATTAATTTCTACCTTGGAAAGTCATTTACCTCAATAATAAAATTGTAGTAAAAGGGTTGTCTTCAAAATCTACGTTTATTTACTGACAATCCCTTTTTTTCTGCAGAATTTTTTGTATAACCTTATACCTTTGAAGATTACTGCAGTGGGTTCTCAAGAAATTGAACGTTCTCATTCTTTTCCATAGACGTTCTCATCGCGTATTCATTTTCAAACAAAGCTACATGATTTCCTTTTTTATCTAATACTAATTGTGAATTGATTCTAAATTTACTTGGTTCGATTTGATCTGCTTGAATCCATCTTGATAATTGATAACTTAATCGATGGAGTTCAATGTCTACACCGTATTCTACTTTCATACGGTATTCAAATACCTCAAATTGAAGTTGTCCTACAACACCTAATATTTTCTCATCTCCAGCGATGGATTGAAAATATTGAACAGTCCCTTCATCTGTTAACTGTTCTATCCCCTTTTGAAATTGTTTATTTTTCAAAGCATTTTTCACAATGACTTTGGCAAATAATTCAGGTGGAAATGTTGGTAGTTCATCAAACTCTAAATTTGCTTTCACACTTAATGAATCACCTATTTTGAATATCCCAGGATCAAATAATCCAATGATATCACCTGCATAAGCCTGCTCAACAATATCTCTGTCTTGCGCCATAAACTGCTGCGGTTGTGCTAATTTAATATTTTTACCTGTTCGAATATGTTTTACACTCATTCCACGATCAAATTCTCCAGAACAAATGCGTAAGAAAGCAATACGATCACGATGTGCGGGATTCATGTTCGCTTGTATTTTAAATACAAAACCCGAAAAGTTTTTATCACTTGGACTAATTTCACCTTGACTACTTGTTCTTGGTACTGGACTTGGGGCTAACTTTAAAAAGTTATCTAAAAAAGTTTGAACACCAAAATTATTAATCGCACTACCAAAGAAAACAGGTGTTAATTCACCTTGTTTTACTTTCTCGTAATCAAAAGGATCTCCTGCAACATCTAACAGTTGTAAATCTTCATTTAAACTCTCAAATAAATAATCTGTCGTAATATTTTTTATAATCTCATCATCATAACCACTAACATCTTGAACTTTTATTTCATCATGATTATCCCCTTGGAATAATTCAACTCTTGTGGTATGACGATCATATACTCCACACAATTGTTTACCAGATCCTATTGGCCAATTCATTGGGAACGAACGAATTCCAAGTACATTTTCAATTTCCTCTAATAAATCAAATGGATTCTGACCTTCTCGGTCCATTTTATTAATAAATGTAAAGATTGGGATACCTCTCTTACGACAAACCTCAAACAGCTTCATCGTTTGTGCTTCCACACCTTTTGCTGAATCAATTAACATCACAGCACTATCCGCCGCAGTTAGGGTTCGATAAGTATCCTCACTAAAATCTTGGTGACCTGGTGTATCCAATATATTCACTTTATGTCCTTCATACTCGAATTGCATAACACTTGAAGTAACAGATATTCCTCTTTGCTTCTCTATTTCCATCCAATCTGATGTGGCATGTTTAGATGCTTTTCTTCCCTTTACAGTACCAGCGAGACGAATTGCTCCCCCAAATAAAAGAAGTTTCTCCGTTAATGTTGTTTTCCCAGCATCTGGATGGGAAATGATCGCAAATGTTCGTCTTTTATTTACTTCCTGATCAAATGTTTCTTTTGAAGTCTGATTCATTTATAAATCCTTTCTAATTTTCAATTCAATGAAATTGATGTTTTTATTGACCCAATAATAACGCACGTGCAGGAGCAGCATCAATACCTTCTAATTTTAAAGGAGCGATAACCATAAAATATGTTCCTGATGGCACATCTTTTAGACGAAGACCTTCAACTATAATAATTTTATTTTCAAATAATATTTTATGTGTTTCATGATCAGGTTGGGCACGTTCAATACCTAATCCATCTGTACCGATCCCCTTCACATTGATTTCTTTTAAATAAGCTGCACCATCTTCATTTAAATAAATAAAGTTGAAATCAAATTGTTCTGATAATGAATTTTTTGTTTTGAATAAGATCCATTCCCCTTCTTGAATCGCAAAAGGTTCTAAATCACTTTTTCCAATTTGCCCCTCTACATGTGTTAAATCTAACACACGTGCCGTAGATACTAAATTTTCTAATGGGATGGATTCAATCGTTTCTCCCCCCTCAATCATATGTAACGGAGCATCTAGATGTGTTCCAGTGTGTACGTTTAAACTTAAAATCGATTCAAAAGCAGACGAATTGGAAAAATCAGATGCTGTTTCAATTTTTGGTTTTTTTTCCTCTTTATTTTTATACACTTGCATATCTTCGTGTATTGTCATAGAAATGTCATATATTTTAAACATAGAAACTCCTCCTATTTTTCACTCTTAACCTGAACCCATGTGACCTCAGCTTCTTCTTGACCATGAACTGGCCACCACTTAAAACCTTTTTTCTCTAAAAGATCTTTCATTCCTTTTGGTCCCCATGTTCCCGCTTCATAATACTGCAGATCGCTTCCATCTGATGATGACCAAGATTCTGAAATAGAATCAATGTATTTCCATGCAGAAGCTACTTCATCCCAACGAGTAAAATAAGTTGAATCTCCACGAATCGCATCAAACACTAATCTTTCATAGGCTTCAGGTGTATTTAATCCCACTTCACAGCTTTGGCAGAAATCCATAGCTACTGGTATAATCATGGATTCTCCACCTGGTTTTTTAGCATTAAATTTAATATAAATACCTTCCTGTGGATTGACACGGAATACTAACAAGTTTGGTTCTAGTGTGTTCGTTTTAGCGAAGTACACGTTTTCTGGAATATTTTTAAATTCCACAACAACTTCTGTCGCTTTAGCTGGCAATCTTTTACCTGTGCGCACATAAAAAGGAACACCTGCCCAACGAAAATTATCAACGTACAATTCTGCTGCAAAAAAAGTTTCTGTATTTGAGGTTTTAGAAACTGAATCTTCATCTCGATAAGCTTTCACTGTTTTATTATTCAAAGTACCTTCAATATACTGAGCTCTTACGACACTTTCCTTTACTTCTTGCTCATCTTTATAAGATCGAATTGAACGTAATACTTTCACTTTTTCATCTCTTATATCTTCCGATTCCATTCTGCTTGGTGGTTCCATAGCCATCATTGCTACCATTTGCAGCATATGATTTTGTGCCATATCTCTTAATGCACCTGAATTCTCATAATACCCACCACGATCACCTACACCGACCGTTTCACTTAATGTAATCTGAATATTTGCTATGTACTTATTGTTCCATAATGGTTCAAAAAACGCATTTGCGAAACGAATAACTTCTATGTTTTGAATCATTTCCTTCCCAAGGTAATGATCGATTCGATATATTTCTTCCTCTTCAAACACTTCTCTTATTTGTGTATTTAAGTCCTCAGCAGATTTCAAGTCATACCCAAATGGTTTTTCAATAACCACTCGATGCCATCCAGTACTTTGCAGAAGTCTACCCTCACGTAAGTGATTAGCGACCTGACCAAATAGTTGAGGGGCAAGCGCTAAATAAAATAATCGATTACCTTCGATATTGAATCTTTGCTCTAAAGATTCTGTTAGTTGATTTAACTCATAAAAAGCGTTTTTGTCATTAGTGTTTAGCGACATATATTCAAAGTGATTTACAAAGCTTTGCCAGTTATCATCCTTCGATATATCATATCGAGCAAACTCCTGAATTGAATGATATACATCATTTTGAAACTCTTCCTTGGAACGATGTCTTCTGGCTAGTCCAATCACTGCAAATCTTTCAGACAGTTTACCTTCTCTAAATAAACTATAAATAGCTGGATACAGTTTACGTTTGGCCAAATCTCCTGTAGCTCCAAAAATAAAAAAAGTAACTCCTGATTGACTGTTTAAATTATTATTCATCTCATCATCATTTCTTTCATCCGTATTTTTCTATCTACCTTTTAGAAGTGTAGCATAATCAAATTATATGATTCAATATCCCTTGCATGAAATAACCTGCAAAATTGGAGATAAGCTTTGTCCCAATAGTTATAATTTCTTATCATTTTTAAAAAATGGGCTTATCTCACCTAGTTATTCGTCTATTCCAAAAGTTCAACTTTTGAATATGTTAAATATATGGATATTTGTAGGAGGTGAAAAGCCTATGTTTCCTATAAAACTGGATGAGGAGAACATAAGCAAACATATAGGAAATCCATTATTAGTCCTAACTAATGATGGAAAAGAACATTTTGGAATTCTGAGTCGGATCGATAGTAGGCGTAGACTATATTTTAATGATTTTAATCATACCAGTACTTCAAAATTAAAGAAGAAAAGTAGCAGAAAACAAAAAAGAAACAAAAAAAAGAAAGCCATGACTTTCCATGAAGGAATCGGCTTTTATCCTAATGAAGTTGGTTTTACATCAGAATTAGACTTCGGCACAAAATATAAAGTTGAACTTTCGGATATTAATTTATTGTTTGATACAAGTTTCTTTTAAATTAGTATAACATATATCGGTTAGTTCAATCTTTGAACAAAAGCTCTCAACAAAGCCTTCATCCCACTTTTATTATAAAGTGGGTTTTTTTTGTATATTGTATTTTTACTCAGCTAAACCATGTTTAAAAGCGTAAATTGCGGCTTGAGTTCTATCTTCAACTCCAAGTTTTGCTAATATATTCGTCACGTGAAATTTAACTGTCTTTACACCGATAAAAAGTTCATCCGCCACATCTTGATTTGACTTCCCTTTTGCTATCAGTCTTAACACTTCCATCTCACGTTCAGTTAATTCTTCATGCGGTTCTTTTTCTTGTTGTGTTTGTCTAAATCGATTCATAATTTTTGAAGCAACTTGTGATTCGAGAATAGGATGACCATTCATCGCTGAACGAATGGCCTGAGCGATTTCAGTTGCACGAGATGTTTTTAATAAATAACTAAACGCTCCCGCTTCTATTACAGGATAAACCTTTTCATCATCTAAATAACTGGTAAGTACAATCACTTTACATTTGGGTTTAAGTTTTAATATTTTTTTTGTTGTTTCTATTCCATCCATTTCTTCCATCACCAAATCCATTAAAACAACATCAGGATCATAGTCCTGCGCAAGCCTGATCCCTTCCTCCCCGTTACTTGCCTCACCTATGATCTCAATGTCTTCCTCAGTACTTAAAACAGCTGAGAGACCAATACGAACCATTTCATGGTCATCTACAATTAAAACCTTAATTGGAATAGGCATCTTGCCTCCCCCTTTCTCCGTTCACAACAGGAATACGTATTTCAATTCTTGTTCCTTTTCCAGGTGCGGTAATAAACTGAATAGACCCACCTATTTCATTTATTCGTTCTTTCATGGAGACAATACCATAAGATGCATGTTTTTGAACATTCATATCAAAACCTACACCATTATCTTTTATCATTAAACGAACTATACTCCCATTGTAAGAACATTTAATTTCCATCTCAGATGCTTTAGAATGTCGTAATGTATTAGATAATGCTTCTTGAATGATTCGAAAAATATGATCCTCTACTCCTTTAGTTAATTGAAGGTTGTCATCCATATCTAACGTAATATGTATGGGAACCTTGGAGTTCAACTCATGTAACAACTCATGCAATCCTTGAGATAGTCTTTTTCCTTCTAAATGAACAGGACGTAAATGTAACAATAGTGCCCTCATTTCAGATTGGGCTACAGATGCCATCTCTTCAATGAGTGATACTTGCCTTTTTGCTTTCTCAAAATCTATATTTAAAGTCCTGCCTACAGCTGTTGCTGTCATAGAAATAGCAAATAACTGTTGACTGACTGCATCATGTAATTCTCGAGCTAACCGTTGACGTTCCTCCGTTACAGCAGAAAAACGAGCTTTTTCTGCAAGCTGTGCATTGTTTGTTGATAATCTTTGCAGTGAGGTGATTTGATCCTCCCACTTTGTTCTAATATCACTTAATTGATCTGCTAATCTACCGATTTCGTCCTCACCTAATGAAGGGATATCTTTTGGTAAATTTCCTTTCTCTAACAAAAGCATAGAATCATGTAAACGATCTAACCTTTTTTTAATTTTATTGCTTTGTAAAAAACCAAATAGCGCGCCGATGATAAGTACAATAACAAAGAGAGTGAGACTATGCTGAACCATGATCCATGGTTCTAAACGTTTTAAGTATCCGTTGGTTTCTAAAAAATATATAATAATGAAAAAAATCAGTATAGAAGCCGTAATGGATTCCCCCATGTTTCTCCATATCATATTTGTTAGCTTTTTTTTATTACGCCGCATAGTAACTCCCCTCCTTCAAAAAACGATACGAAAATGATATGAAACAAATTTGTTCAATACAATGAAATACGTAATTTCCTTATTAAAGTTTCAGTTCACTTTTGTGGGTATCTTAAATTATTCTTATATCGATATCTCCTATAAGATAAGATATGACAAAATGAATTTTCACATCAGAAGAAGCATAATTTGGAGAAGTCCATATATATTTATTCATGATCCCTGCTTCTTTTTCCCAGTTCAACCCTATTTCCCCTATAATAACAGTTGATTCTATCGTAACACCAATATGCTCAGGGACAATAATATCAATGTCACCCACGATGCCTTGCAAAATAATTTTTGTTTCTTTTTCCTCTATAAGTGCATTTGATACGTCCATTTGGATTTCTCCTACAATGGAACGAATCATCATATTTTTCAAAGTCCATTGATTCTTTTTCCACTTTATGCTTTGTACAATATTTTGTTTTTGCATAAATGGTTCATCAAATTTCTGTTTATCTGATCTCATATAAAAATATCCAAAGGCAATTAATACTAAACCAACAACAAACATGACATGATTACTGATCAGTATAATAATTCCAATAACGATCAAAAGATAACCTTTATTTTTTTCTCCAATGCGAACTCTATTTGCACCAAACCATATCAAAATTAGGGCAGCAACAGTTAAAAAACCAATTAAATTACCAAACAATAAATATAGTCCAGCAAATATCAAAACTAAAGCAGTATTACGATTACTCCGCTCCTTCATATTGTCGCTCCCCTTTCCTTGAGTATGATTACAATCACAAATGTAAAACAATTCTAAACTATAAGCCATGAAAAGCCATAGCGGCAATAACAAACCGTATGGCTTAATCCTTTAATAGCATAACATAATTGTACAAATTTTGGATATATGTTTTGATCTAAATGGTTTATTTTGATTTTGTAGCTTTATCTTTTAAGGCTTTAAATTCTGCGTCTAACTTTTCTTTATTTGCAGGATTTATATTTGTAAGATTAGATTTTGTAAATTCTTTGCTGCTAAAAACTTGTGATTCTATTTCCTTCTGTACTATTTTCTCTTCAACTCTTCTAAATCCAGATGAGGCGTTACCACGATCAATTTGTTGATTATTTGATAACTGAGCCATTTGCTTTTTTGTATCTGCAATCTGAGATCTTGAAGCTAACTCATTACGCTTGTTGCGCATTTTGTAAAATTCTTCTTTCATTTCGTGAAGCTGATCTTTTAATTCTTCTGCTTGCGATTTTGAAACTAAATGCATTTGAGTAAGCTCTTCAGCTTTTTGATCTAGTTGTATTTTTTGTTCAAGTATTTCCTTGGCTTCATCATCTTGCCCATTTTTCATAACCTCTGTAGCTTTTAGTTCCTTACTTTTACTAGAGGCCACCATTTCATCTAACCTCTGTTTTAACATACGTTCATTTGCAAGCTGTTTAGCTACTGTCACTTCAGCATTTGCAATTTCTTCTTCCATATCTCTTAAGTATTGATTTAACATTACAATTGGATCCTCAATTTTATCAAGTACCTCGTGTAAAGATGCTTTTGTCATATCTGATATTCTTTTAAAAACGCCCATTATTTTTGTTCCCCTTTCTCATATTTAGCTAATTTTGATTTTAAATTTTCTATTTCTTGCTGCATTGCTTTTTTTTCAACATCTTTCATCATGTCATCTATTTTAGAACCACTGTCATAAGTGGTTGTTGGTTGAGCTTGAGATTTTTGTTGAACATTTGAATGATCATAAGCTGTATGTTGATTTTGAAATGAAGGTTGTAATACAGGTTCCTTCGAGATGACTAAACTGATTAGAAAATAAAGCAATATGACTGTGCCACCCGTAAAAACAGCTGTAATGATTAATATGATTCTCAATAAATTTGCATCTACATTTAAATACTCAGCTAAACCACCGCATAAACCTGTTAGTTTTTTATCCGTTTGTGATCTATATAAGTTTGCCATCGCAAATTCACCTCCTTTGCTCTAATTTTTTCTTTAATGCTTCAAATTGATTTTCTACTTCAGATTGTAATTTAGATCCAAATGTTGATCCTGTATTGGAGTCAATGGATCTGACCTCTCTTAAAGCATTTGTTTGTAATTCTAATTCAGAAAACTTTCGATCT
>NZ_SIJC01000012.1 GCF_010078385.1 Chengkuizengella sediminis | reverse complement strand
ATTCAAAATAGAACAATCGGTTGAGGTAATATTTCCTTGTAATGGTCAACGAATTTGTGAAGGCATTGTAAATCAGGTTGGAGAAGGTATTGTAATAGTATCCAGACCTTCAGAAAAATGCATTCTATCTACTTGTCAAATTGATGCCGTATTTCCTTTTCAACAAGGATCAAATACTAGGGATTATGATTCTCCTTTTAAAATGAGAAGAAACCACTGACCTTAAAAAGTCGGTGGTTTTTCTTAGGTTTCACCTTAAATGAAACCATGCCCATAAAAAAATATATTATATTAAATATATGTATCTGAAGGTAATGTAATATTTTACCTAAAGTTGCTATAACAAAAGAAAATGCGAGCAATGATGATTTGGTGTTGACGATCGATTTTGATTCAGAAAGAAAATATATAAAATTGTTAAATGAATTAGATACGGATGAGCACGTTTTGGGAATGATCATGTCACGTGAAATGATTGTGTAAAAAATGTGTAAAAAAAAATCATTTTATATGTTTTTATATCGTATTCTTGTCAATTTATAAAAATAAAAAAACCCTCAAAAACGTTGAAATAACGGCGTTTCTGAGGGTTTGTTATATGTACCTAACTTGTATCACAAAATCGTAATGGCGTCCCAGGAGAGATTCGAACTCCCGACCGACGGCTTAGAAGGCCGTTGCTCTATCCAGCTGAGCTACTGGGACAAGTTTGTTTCGTTTGAAGCGACAAGAAATATAATATCACATGATTTTTAATTATGCAATACTTAATTTAAAATTTTAAAAAAAACTCATTAGTTGACTACAAACCTACTTAAATTTAAGGAAATACATTAACATATACTTCCTTTTCACACTAATGATTTGAACGGTTTACAATCCATAACATCATAAACGAAATAAGTACGATACTAAAGACCCACAACCATACTAAAGTCATATCACCTGTTTCCGTAGCTAGAAAAATGGCAGTGGATATCGTTTGTGTTTTATTGGGGATATTTCCTGCAATCATGATGGTAGCTCCAAATTCCCCTAATCCTCTAGCAAATCCTAAAATATATGCTGATATAAAAAATTTGAAAGATAATGGAATAGTAATATACCTTATTACCTGCCATTCAGATGCCCCGCTGTTTCTCGCAGCGTTTTCGATCTCGTTTTCAACGGATGAAAATCCAGACTTGAGTGTTTGATAGACGAGAGGAAATGAGACAACAGACGCGGCGATTACTGCAGCCCACCAAGTGAAAACTACAGGTTGATTAAATATCCATTCAATCGCTTGTCCAACCCAACTACTCCTTCCTAAAAGCATTAATAAAAGAAATCCAACAACTGTAGGTGGAAGGACTAATGGAAGCATAAAAACGGTCTCCAACAATGCTTTCCCAGGGAATTTTTTTCTCGCCATGATAAACGCAATTGGAATAGAAAATAAGAAAACAACAATACTTGCAGTAAAAGCAACTTTTAAAGAGATAATAATAGGTGTGATAAATGATTCTAATTCGATGTTTGTCATAGGATCAACCTTATTTTTTTAGTTTTAAAAAACCATGCTCCTTGAATATATTTTGAGAAACTTCTTTTTGTAAGAAGGTGATGAAAGTTTCTGCTGATTTTTTCTTCTCTGTATCATTGATAATACCAATTGGATAGGATATCGAGTCGTATTTGGTTTGATCTGTTATATAAATGATTTTTGATTGATTGGATTGCAACGCATCACTTTTATAAACAAATGCAGCATCGACATTTCCTGTATCAGAATAATTTAAAGCTTGTCTAACATTTGTAGTGAAAATGAATTTTGATTCTAATTCTTGCCATAGTTCTGAATTGTTTAGTAGTTGCTTTGTATAATCTCCTGCTGGAACGATTGCAGGATCTCCAACTGCAATGGAAATAACTTCAGAATTTAATAACTCATCTAATGAGTCAATATATAGGTCAGAATCGTTTTTTGTTATGAATACGATTTGATTTGAAAGTAAATTAACGATATCATTTGATTCAATTAAACCAAGTTCAACTAACTCATCCATATATTGCTTATTTGCTGAAAAAAATACATCTATAGGTGCTCCTTGTTTGATTTGAGCTGATAAGGTTCCAGATGCGCCAAAATTATAAATAATTTTTATTTCAGCATTATTTTTTTCAAACTCATTTTTTATTTCGTTTAGAGCATTTGTTAAACTTGAGGCAGCAGATATATGTAACTCAGTCACATCTTCTGTGTTATTTTGAGCATAACAAGCACTGACTAGTAGGATGAACAATAAACATATACTAATCTTCAGAGTAAGTTTTTTTATTGAGAATATCATTTCAAGACCTCTTTATTAAATATATAAGTATGACTTAGCTATATATTACACTTAAAAGACGCGTTTAAAAAGTCCCTTAATGATCTAGAATGACATTTTTATACAAAAAAACATCTATTGATTGAGAGGTGAAGGAAATGAACCAAAAGAAAAATATAGTTTTATTCCCAGGTACTTTACAAAGTTATCAGAACACTCTAACTACATTGTTAGAGACGGAGCAATATGATGAAGCACTAAAATTATTACATTATTTACTGCTGTGTGAAGGTGAAGATAAAGATACATACGAGGAATGGGAATTGCTTTTAGAATGGTTAACTACTCATACAGCAAGTCTACAACAAGATCAAAAAGCTGATGGTGAAGAGTGGGATGAAAAAAAAATAATAAATGAACAAATCCAAACGAAGCTATTAGAGGATGAGGATTATACCGATAAATTATTAGAAATGTTAATGAATGAATCTTCTCTTGAAAAGAAATGGTTAGCGTTAGATCAGTTAGTTCATATAGATGATTCTCAAATGAATGAAAAGATAATAAAATGGTTTCAGAACGAGAACTTAAATCCGATGCTTCAATTTAAAGCATTACAAACATTAAAACAAAGGGAAGCAAAAGGGGAAGTCTCTTTTAATAAATTAGGTGAGAGACTAAAGGTTAATATTGAGAATACACCTATACATTTTGAGGATTTTCCGAACATCATAGTTGATGTTATTCATATTGTAAGAGAGATAACAGAAAATAACGATCCTATCGTTAGTGCATTTGCAGAACAAACTTGGAAGGAATTTTTATCCTACATATATGGAACCAAAAGCTACAGTGAAATTACCCAACACCAAAATTCAGCTCCTTGTGCTTATGCATTACATAAAATTTCATTGGAAATGACGATAGGAAACATAGATGAGGAATTGTTAATTCAATCATATGACTTGAAAAAAGATGATGTGATAATGATGGAAAAGACATACAAAAAAATGAAATCTTACATTGAAACGGTTTTACAAATATATTGAAATCTATGAGATACATACTGTTGATTTTTTATAGTTAACTTTTGTATAATAAAGTTTTGTAGGAATAGAAAATTTCTATCTGTCTTTTCATGGACAATATTCAAAGTTTATCTTATAATGTAGTGGTTATAATGGTAAGTATAGATAATTACCAAATGAAGAAACGGTAAATTTTTTGGAGGGGAAAGCATAAAATGAAAGCAAGCTGGGAAAAATTAGAAAAGAACGAAGGCGTTCTTAACATTGAAGTAGATGAAAGCCAAGTAGCAGACGCTCTTGATCAAGCTTTTAAAAAAGTAGCAAAGAAGGCTAACGTACCAGGATTCCGTAAAGGTAAAGTGCCTCGTCAAATTTTTGAAGCTAGATTTGGAGTAGAAAGTTTATATCAAGACGCTTTGGATATTATATTGCCTGTTGCATATTCCGATGCAGTAATGGAAACTAAGATTGATCCAATTGATCGTCCAGAAATTGATATAGAACAATTTGAAAAAGGTCAACCACTTAAGTTCTCTGCTAAGGTACAAGTTAAACCAGAAGTGAATCTAGGTGAATATAAAGGTTTGGAAATTCCTGAGAAAGATTTCTCAGTGAGTGATGAGGCTATCGAAGAAGAATTGAAAAAAAATCAGGAGCGTCATGCGGAGTTAATTGTTGTTGAAGAAGGCGCAGCAGAAAATGGCGATACTGTCATCATTGATTTTGATGGTTTTGTAGATAATGAACCTTTTGAAGGTGGAAAAGCTGAAAAGTATTCATTAGAGTTAGGTTCAGGTTCATTTATTCCTGGGTTTGAAGATCAAGTAATAGGAATGATTAAAGATGAGGATAAAGATGTAGAAGTTACATTCCCTGAACAATATCAAGCTGAGAACTTAGCTGGAAAACCTGCTGTGTTTAAAGTGAAATTACATGAAATTAAAAGAAAAAAATTCCCTGCACTTGATGATGAGTTTGCAAAAGATGTAAGTGAATTTGAAACTTTAGATGAATACAAAGAAGATATTAAAAAAGGTTTACAAGAAGCTAAGGAAAAAGAAGAGGATCAATATAGAGAAAATACAGTTGTTGAAAAAGCAACAGTAGTTTCTGAAGTTGTTATTCCTCAAGTCATGATAGATACAGAAACGAATCACATGATTGAGGATTTTGAAAATCGTTTAAAAATGCAAGGTATGACTTTAGAAATGTATTATCAATTTTCTAATCAAGATGAAGCTGCATTAAAAGAACAAATGAAAAATGACGCTGAAAAAAGAGTAAATCAGACTTTAGTTTTAGAAGCGATCACGGTTAATGAGAAAGTTGAAGTTTCTGAAGAAGATTTAAATGAGGAACTAGAGAAACTTGCAGGTATGTATCAAAAAACGGCAGAAGAACTAAGAAACATATTTACTGTTAATGGGAATCTAGAAACCTTAAAGCAAGATGTTGCTAATCGTAAAGCAATTCAGATTTTACTTGAGCACAGTGTGAATGTACCAGCAATTGAAGAAGCTGAAGAGGCTGTAGAAGAATAAATCATTACTGACTTGTAAAAGGCACAGCTATATTAGCGCGTGCCTTATTTTTTACCTTAAAGGGATATTCCAAATAGTCCCCCACTTTGTCAGCGCAAGAAGTACTGATCTTACATTAATCACATGGACGTAAATGATCTTAAGTAAGGATTATTAGTTCAATATGACATCACGGTCATAACATGATAAAATAATTAAAATGAATTAAATTGTAACAAATTCATTTTAAGGTTCATTCTGTATAGATAAAAGGAGATGTATGCATGAATCTTGTACCTATAGTAGTTGAGCAAACGAATCGTGGAGAGAGATCTTATGATATTTATTCACGATTACTAAAGGATCGAATTATTTTTTTAGGCAGTGCAATTGATGATAATGTAGCAAACATTGTCATAGCTCAAATGTTATTTTTAGCTGCGGATGACCCAGATAAAGACATACATTTGTATATTAATTCACCTGGAGGCTCTGTTACTGCAGGGATGGGGATTTTTGATACAATGCAATTTATAAAACCTGATGTTTCAACGATTTGTGTTGGAATGGCTGCGAGTATGGGATCACTATTGCTAACAGCAGGTGCGAAAGGCAAACGTTTTGCTTTGCCTAATAGTGAAGTCATGATACATCAACCTCTTGGTGGTGTTAGAGGTCAAGCAACAGATATCAAAATTCATGCGGATTGGATTATTCGTACAAAGAAAAAGTTAAATCAAATATATGTAGAGAGAACAGGACAACCTATGAGTAAAATAGAGAGAGATACTGATAGGGATTTCTTTATGAGTGCTGACGAATCAAAAGAGTATGGATTAATTGATGAAGTTATCACTCGTACCGACTTTATAAAGGAGTGATGGAATGTTTAAGTTTAACGATGAAAAAGGTCAATTAAAATGTTCTTTCTGTGGAAAATCACAAGAACAAGTAAGAAAATTAGTTGCAGGTCCAGGTGTATATATTTGTGATGAATGTATAGATCTATGTACTGAAATCGTTGAAGAAGAACTAGGTACTGAAGAAGAGTTAGAAGTTCAAGAAATACCAAAACCTCAAGAGATTTTTGGTATCTTAAATGATTATGTTATCGGTCAAGAGCATGCTAAAAAATCATTGTCCGTCGCTGTTTATAATCATTACAAACGTATCAATTCCAAAAATAAAGCTGAAGATGTGGAATTACAGAAAAGTAATATCGCACTAATTGGACCTACAGGTAGTGGAAAAACGCTTCTAGCTCAGACGTTAGCAAAAATTTTAAATGTACCGTTTGCTATTGCGGATGCAACATCTTTAACAGAAGCGGGTTACGTAGGGGAAGATGTTGAGAACATATTATTAAAATTGATTCAAGCCGCTGATTATGATGTAGAAAAGGCAGAAAAAGGAATCATATACATTGATGAAATTGATAAAGTTGCCAGAAAATCTGAAAATCCATCTATAACAAGGGATGTTTCAGGTGAAGGGGTACAGCAGGCACTTTTAAAGATTTTAGAAGGAACAACTGCATCTGTACCACCACAGGGAGGGCGTAAGCATCCCCATCAAGAATTCATTCAAATAGACACAACAAATATTCTATTTATTTGCGGTGGTGCATTTGATGGTATCGAACCAATTATTAAGAGAAGACTTGGTAAAAAAGTCATTGGTTTTAATAATAATGACAATACGAAAAATAACATGAACAAAGATGAAGATTTCTTGTCAATGATTTTACCAGAGGATTTATTAAAATATGGTTTAATCCCTGAGTTTGTTGGACGTTTACCTGTGATCTCTTCATTGGAAAAATTAGATGAAACTGCACTAGTTCGCATACTTAAGGAACCTAAAAATTCTCTAGTAAAACAATATCAGAAATTGCTTGAAATCGATGGTGTAGAGCTTGAGTTTGAAGATAATGCCTTAAATGAAATTGCAAAAGAAGCCATTAAGCGGAACACAGGTGCCAGAGGCTTAAGAGCCATTATCGAAGGTGTGATGTTGGATGTAATGTATGAAGTTCCATCCAAAACAGATATTAAAAAATGTATTATCAAAGAGGATGTTATCAAGAACAATGTAGCTCCTCAGTTGTTAAAAGATGACAACAGTAAAGAGGAAAGTGCATAAAAAAATTCATAAAATCTAAATTACCTATCTTACTACTTTCAGGTCTATAAATGGATGTATTGAGATAGGTAGTTGTATTTCATGGGAGAGACGGTTATGTTTTTAAGGGATGAAACGATACCTGTTAAGGTTGGGGATTTAACGATTGGCGGAAATAATGAGCTGATTATTCAAAGTATGTGTACAACTAAAACTGCAGATGTAAAAGCAACTGTTGCTGAAATTCATAGGTTGGAAGAGGCCGGATGTCAATTAGTTCGAGTCACTGTAAATAATCAAGAAGCTGCTGACGCGATTAAAGAAATAAAAAAACAAATTAGTATTCCATTAGTTGCAGATATTCATTTCGATTATAAATTAGCTCTGGCTGCCATAGAAAATGGAATTGATAAAGTCAGAATAAATCCAGGAAATATTGGAAAAAGGGAAAAGGTTGAAGCAGTAGTTAAAGCGTGTAAAGAACGTGGTATACCCATTCGCATTGGTGTGAATGCAGGTTCACTTGAAAATCATTTGTTGGATAAATATGGATATCCTACACCAGATGCAATGGTTGAAAGTGCTGAATTCCATATAAGGATCTTAGAAGAACTTGATTTTAAAGATATTATTGTTTCTTTGAAAGCCTCAGATGTACCTATGGCTATTGAGGCTTATTCAAAATTTGCAGAAAAATTTAATTATCCACTACACTTAGGGATAACAGAAGCAGGTACCTTACATGCAGGAACAATAAAAAGTGCAGCAGGTTTAGGTGCATTGTTAGCTAAAGGTTTAGGTTCTACTATGCGCATTTCTTTAAGTGCAGATCCAGTTGAAGAAGTGAAAGTAGCAAGAGAATTATTAAAATCGTTTGGCTTGATTGCTAATGCAGCCACACTTGTTTCATGTCCAACTTGTGGAAGGCTTGATATTGATTTATTCTCCATTGCTAATGAAGTTGAAGACTACATTCAAAATGTAAAGGTCCCAATTAAGGTTTCAGTATTAGGTTGTGCTGTAAATGGACCTGGAGAAGCGAGAGAAGCAGATATTGGTATTGCTGGTGCAAGAGGTGAAGGGATGTTATTCCGTTATGGAGAAATGATCCGTAAGGTACCAGAAGCTGAGTTAGTGAATGAATTGAAAAAAGAAATTGATGTGATCGTTGAAGGTTTTGAAAAAACTGGTGAAATTCCAGGTCGCAAATTGGCACATAAATAAGTGAATATTTATATTTCAAATGGGTCATAATACTTTTGACGGTGAAAGAGAGGTGTGGTTCCGTTGGACTATCAATTCAACGAATCAGCCAAAGTGATTCTTTCTGATTCGATGTAGAAGAAATATCAACCC
Source organism: Chengkuizengella sediminis (assembly GCF_010078385.1). Lineage (NCBI taxonomy): Bacteria > Bacillati > Bacillota > Bacilli > Caryophanales > Paenibacillaceae > Chengkuizengella > Chengkuizengella sediminis. The sequence goes on along the minus strand of NZ_SIJC01000012.1, from coordinate 90,861 downwards.
TTGAAATAAGCCAAAAGCTTTGACATAGGTTAAAATTTTATTGTATTCCTATATGATAAAGGTTTCTCCTCGTTAAATATTAGAATGATTTCAAAAAATCACCGTCCAAAGACCCCTAGCTCTTAGTTAGGGGTTTTTTGATGTGGAAATTCCCCTACCTTCACCCAAGAGTACACCATGTTCCTCTCACGTATGTCTATTTCATAATTTGTCAATTTAATGCTACGTAAGACATTTGATTGTTTGTAGCAAAATCAACCCGTTTCACTAATGCGATATACATATTTGTATATTACAAATAGAAAATAAGAGGTTTATCTATATTTTTATAGTTATTTGGGATCTAGTTGGTTATATTCAAGGATTATGCATTATAGACAATAATATACAGATTATAGTACTATATAGAAAGATTAATTACTACTTAAAGTCTTGCATCTATTCTAAAATGACAGGAGGAGAAATATTATGTCAGAAGAAAAAAAATTAAATCTTGAGGAAGAAGAGTTTAATCTTGACCTTGAGGTGTACGAAGTATCATCTGCTACAGTTTTAGAAGCTATGGGAGCTTCAAATGGCCATAATTCTTGTTCAGTAGTAAAAACTAAACACTAAAAGTAACAATGAATGCTCAGTTAGTTATGTTAACTGAGCATTCACTTTATTTGAGTCTCAATAATTACATGATGAAAGAGTGTTGTGCATGAGTATTTGCAATAAATATATTGTTAGAAGTCCAGCAATGGAAAAATATTATATATATGATCTTTTTCATACAAGTAATCTTAAAAATTATATTTTAAACATCATAGAAGATCTTTCATTTATGGAAAGAATTCTTATTGCAAGTCATGATTTACATCATCAATTGATAGAGATTAAAAACGGAAAAAAAATGAGTGAAGATGTGATCGTTTCCGTTGTGAAATATATTTTGAGAATGTCATCGAGACCAATGCCATATGGGTTGTTTGCAGGATTATTGGAAAATGATTTCAATTCTAATGAACAATCTATTACTGATTCTTACAAAGAAGTAAGGATTTCAATGGATTGGTTAAGCCATCTTGTTAAACGAATTGAGCAATCTCAAGTTATTGATTCTAATATTTTGTTGTATAAAAATAACTTACTTAGAGAAATGAATGATAAATTTTATTTAGATGTTGCAATTGACGATAGCCAAAATAGAATGAGTCTTAAAAAAACGAAATTTCTTCGAGAGTTGATGTCAGCACTCGATGCTCCTAAAACTTTGAATGAAATTATTCTGTTATTAAGTGGGGGAAATCCTCAAAAAGAACAACATATTCTCATCTCAATTAAACGTTTGTTGAATAATAATATGATATTTAGTCATCTAAGACCACATTCTATTTTAGATCTTCAGCAGAATAAAAGTGGTCTACAACTTATTCTCAAGGAGAAAGAACTCATAGATGCAGAGCTTTATGAACAGTTAATAGAAATAGAGAAGTTGATAGAACTATATAAAATCAGTCAAATTGGTGATGGTATTCAAACTTATCAGGAAGTTATCCATAAAATGAGTGAAGTTTGTATAAGTAAAAGGTATGTTGTAGTGGACTTAGTTTCACATCACGCTGCTTATAAACTAGATGAAAATATTATGCAACAGTTTGCTCTTGATGTTCAGTTTTTGTCCTCGTTCAATGTTTTAAATTCTTTTCACAAATTATGGGAAAACTATGAAGTTCAGTTTCTTGATGAATACGGTTTTTTTAATGAAATTAACTTAATTGATCTCATTGATGAGGATACTGGTATCGGCGCCCCTAAGTTTGATCAACATTATATAAGCATGGATTCATCGACAGAAGATAAGTTTAATGAATATATTTTAAATCTAGTACAAGATGCCATTTTAAATAAAAACAATACCATACGATTATCCAATAATGATATTCAATTTATTACGGATTTATCTCAACATTATTCAGGCAAAAAAATAAATGAAGGATATGATGTTAAAGTTAATCTCATTAAAGAAAATGGTAGAGATAAAATCGTTTTAAATGAAAATTCCTTTAGCAATACCTCTACTTCATTCAGAGGAAGATTTAAGTTGAATACAAATGAAGATACTCGAAAACTGAGGTACAGTAATCAGAACATTGTAAATGCAGAAGTAAATGTTGTGGCAAATCATTATAGTGACTTAGGAGTTACTTATGCTAAAGATGATATACAAATACTTATCAATACACCTGAACATTGTAAGGATAAAACTTATATTACTGTAAAGGATATTGTAGTCGGTTTAGATCATGACGGTCTCTATTTAAAGAGCAAATCTATTGGTAAAAAAATTATCCCCACATTTACCCATATGTTATATTATAGCAATTTCAACGAAGATCGTTCTCTTTTATTTTTACATCAATTTGGGAAATACGTTTCCAATACACCTAGAGATTTTAATTTAGGTATTGCAGAGAACTTGAATTATATTCCAAGAATTGAATACAAACAAATTATTTTGTCTTTAAAACGTTGGAATATCAAAAAAACACATATGGAAAGAGAAATAAGCTTAACAGGTAAAAGTGAAAGAGAATATATTCAGGAATTTATTAAATATTATAAAGTAGATCCTGTAGTTTACTTGTTGAAAGGTGATATGAGTTTACCTGTCCATGTCCATACATCATTAGGTGTCGACTTAATATTAAACGAATTAAACAGTCAGAGTACAAAGGAGCTTATCATTTTAACAGAAGCGCCAGATTTATATGATATAAACGACGCTGCTAATATGAATTTAGATTTCATTATAACTGTGCTGCCAGACCATAATCATAAAGATAAATCAATTGAAATTACAAATTGTTATGATGGTCCTACACCAATCACTGATCTCAGTTGGTATTATTACAATATTTATTATAGAAAAGGTGAGAGATTACAGATAAGTAACAGCTGTATTAAGTGGTTGGAAGAACAGAACATCCACCAATATTTTATAGTGAGTTACAGTGATAATGATGAACATATTCGTTTGAGATTTAAACACGATGATCAGTTGTTAAAATTAAAATTTGATTTGTTTTTACAGAAATGGGTGAAGGATAGAACGATAAAAAAATATTCAGAAGAAACCTTTTTTCCTGAGTATTCAAGATATGGCGGTCACGAATTATGCAATGTGGCACATGAGTTTTTTTGTTATGATACAAAGTTTTTATATCTAGTGAATGAGCTGAAAATGTTCAAGCATAAAAGTAAACTGGAACAAGGTGTTATGGTTTGTTTATATACTGTGATGGATTTGTTTGATAATTATGACAATGCTTTTCAATTTTTAAGAGAATTACGAGGTGAAAAAGACAAATCTGTTTTAAAGGAGTTTAGCACAAACAGACAAAAGTATACGGGTGCAGCAAAAGAAATGCTTTTTTTCTACGATAGAGAAAACAATGTTCTTTTAGAGAAAAGGAAATTAGCAAGAGAATATTGTGAACAAGTACAGCAATCATTTCATAGTGAGAGAAGTTTTTATATTTTAAAAAGCATAGTGCATATGACAATGAATCGTTTTATGGGGATTGACCGTGATCTGGAAAATAAAATTTATGAAACAGCAAGTTATACCTTTTACAACCTCAAGTACACTTTAGATATTCAGGGGGGGTATCATGAACTTTTATGAAATTACATGTTTCGTCAATGAAGAGAATACTAATCATCAAGTGTTTAAAACTTTGAAGCATATCGTACAAACTGAAAAGAGTACAACTTTGATTAAAGGTTGGCAATATGGTTACCATGTAAAAATACTAGGTTTTTTTGATAGTGATAAAGTGAATAAAAACTACAAGCTACTGTCTTCCATCTTAAAAAATGAACCTACCTCTACTTACTGTATAGATACCTTCAAAAATAAATATGAAAAGGTAGCCCGGATCACGAATCAACTTCATTCTCAACAAGAAATTTTTCAAAATAAAGTGAAGATCAATCAAATAGATGATTGTTTTTATTTCGAGAATATGGATCAATTGAAATTATATATATTTATTCATCGGATATTTGATTCTTTTTATATGGAGCGTTACTGGAAGGATAATAATGTTTTAACAATTGTTCATGATATATATCCATTTGTAAAACAATTGCCTGATAAGGTGATTAGTGAAAGTGATTTATTATACTCTAATGGATACACGTCTCATTTATCACATTATATTGGATTTTTAAACTCTCTCAAACTAAGTGATAGAAAGCGGATTCAACAAATTTTTAAAAAGAGAATAGTGGTTGATGTTGAGAGTTTAAAAAAGGGTAATGATGGGAGCTCAAAATTAGTTTCACGTTTATTCGAGGTTTATCGATTAGTTTCCAAGTACGTTGATGAAGGATTGATCAATTTCCACTCTCCATATTCATCAAACCAATTTAATTCTAAAGTGAATCAAACTTCTGTGAGGCATGCATCCATTTTTGAAGATGTGGAGTTGAAGGAAGCTGTCTTGAGCGACAAAGTATTATGTACAAATAAATGGATTTTAAATGTATTGTATGAAAAATTAGTGCTTTTAAACATTAAACCTATTGAAAAGTTTTATATGAATTTCTTAATTAGTTCGATGCGATATGAAGAAAAACTATTGGAGGTGAATTAATGAATGAATGCCTATATAGAACCTACTTTGCATATTGTTGATATTGATTCTGACTTTATTCTGACAACGAAAGATAAAAACTTAAAAATGAATCTAAACGATAAACAAAAAGAGTTAACTTACCAGTTGTTGAAAACAATAAAATTGAATCCAAATATTTCTCCTCTTTTAGAAGATAACAAATCTTTTGAGTCTAAAATGTTACAAGTGTTGATGAAAAATAATATGGTGAGTCTCGAACATGATCAAGAAGAGTATGCTGATTTAAAAGGAATTAATTGTATTCACGGACCATTAGCATTACTAAAATCAATTCAACAACAGCTTAGTGAGAAAAGTCAAATAATAGAAGATGAATTGGGACAAACATTATGTTTACATAACAATGTTATGGATGGTAAAGAGGTATATGTGTATGTATGCAAAGATAGTTTGTATATCACAACAAAACCATCCAACAAGTTAAATAACTATACGATAGATAGTGTAATGATGGATCAATATGCAGCGTTTGTTTTTTTGGAGAAGCTAAGGGATGACGTTCTTGATATAAATGATGTTCATATTATCAAAATTGACTTGACGATTTATAACAATGAGTTTGATTATCTTATTACAGAACAGGTGAACGAATTAAATTATTCTAATAGTTGTTTGGTAGACTACAAATTGTCTGGTTATGACATTGAATTTAATAAAGAAAATTATTTTCCACTTGTGCATTGTACACTCCATGATTTAGAAAGCAAAAGTAATTTATACTCAATTGGTTATGACAAAGAAGATGCGATTCGAAACCTATTTGTTATCTTAAATTGTTCTAACAAAGGAGAACAATATCAAATTAGAGGATGTAATACAGAGTATCCTTTAAATAGTGAATCGTTTCTTCGTAAATTGTTAAGTATTTACTTCTCAATAAATATTTCTATCCATAACAAAGAAGGTCATAAAGAGTTGAAGAGTGACAATTTGACTGCAATTTATACGGGGGAAAACACGTGTAATGAATACACTCTATTTTTAACGCTGCTCATTAATCATCAATTTAAAGGGAAAGAGTTGAAGATAAGTGGAAACGAAATTATTAATGAACAACTACAAGGAATTATGTATTAACATTTTTAGGAGCATTGATGTCAATTGTCATATAGAAATAGTTGGAAATACAATTCATGTGGATTTCAACGGGATGGCTTTGACTGTTACCTATACGGAAGAATTGTTGGAGATTAGAAAATGTGAAGTAGAAGGAATAGATAAGGAATTATCAGAATGGCCATGTATGATTGAAAAGTGCAATGAAATTGTAAATTTAAACAAGTACGTATACTTTTTTCTATTAAATATACATAAATTCATAGCACTAAGGTTTGATTCAACAAATGTTAAATTATTGTATAGAAATCATCACGCTCATAAGGTTAAACATGCTCCGGAACACAAAAGGTTAGAAAGCAATATACCAGTGAAGGACCTTAACCTTTTGCTTCTTTTTTATAAAGGCGGTTGTATATTTGATGAAAATGATGGATTTGTATCTGTGGCGAACAAAGAGGATTATTCGATACAAGGATTTGGTTATGATTTTAATATTTATCATGCCAAGTTTAAAGCTATAGCAGAATATTTGGAAAGAAGTGCAGCTTCGAGTAAACTACCTAATACTTTAGAGGCAAGTTATCGAGAAATTCAAAATAATGCAGTGCATCCTATTATTTTTGGCGTGTACGATAGCGAAGTTGTAGATAAATCCTCTGCTCTTGAGATGTACACAGATGATCTTACTTTGCAATGGGTTAAAGCAACTTCACTGTTAGATCGTAAAGAGAAATATATTCCTGAACAAATTAGTCAATATTTATTGCAAGATATTAAAAACAGGTTTGTCTATGAGAGCTCCAACGGTTGTTCTGTAGGAAATAGCTTAGAGGAAGCTTCCCTTTACTCCATATTAGAAGCAGTTGAAAGAGACACGTTCATGAATTTTTGGTTTGAAAAGCAACATACAATTTATTTAATTGAATTTGGTCATGAGAGCAGTAACATGCTTGGAAGAAAGCTATATTTTGAAGAGCTAGGATATAATTTAGAGTTTTATTATGTACAAAACAAGACGAAACTTCCTGTAGTTTGGTGTTTGCTGAGAAGTATAGATAAAGACAATGTTTTTTATTCAATTACAGGTTTAGGATGTCACATAAATATCCAATATGCAGTAGATTCTGCTTTTTATGAGGTTTTTAACTCTTATCAAAAACTCACTAATAACTCAAAAGAAAAGATCATTGATCACTTAAATAGAATAGAGGAAACAAAGGAGATAGATGATGTACTTGATCATATTTATTATTTTCTATCCTATTGTTCAAAACCACTATTGGAGCAAAAAGTGAAAAATGCTAAACCATATAACTATATAGAACTGATTTCTGAAGGTATTTTTAAAAGTATTTATATTGAAGAAGAATTAGAATTCGTGAAGGACAAAGTGAAACAAGTGTATAAAGACATACTTATTGTAAATCAAACAAATGATTTTATGAAAGCTCTATCATTTTATTGTACCAAAGCAATTTTAATAGGAGCTACCCCGTTGGATTTTACATCTCATTTAATAAGATTAGTAAATCATGAAAAGACAAATCGTCGAATTGAGAATCGGAATTTGCATCCATTAGCTTGAACAAGCAGTGAGGAGTGATAGTGTGCAGTATACATCTAAAGATTTTCTTAGTGAAATGGCGCATTACTTTGGTCTAGAATCAAAATTGATTGCGCAGCAACTGGAATCTAGTACAAATGATTATCAGTTTATTGAAGAAGTAGCTGAACTACATGAAAATGACCCCTATATAAGGAATATGTTAAGTATTAACGATTTAGTAAGAATAGAGAGAGATACAACGTATAAAATCCATAAAGGTTACCCATCTCCTAGAAGTTTATACCCTTTGAAAATGTTTATATCTTTAGGAAATCATCAATTTGTTACAAAGGATGATTCTCAAGAAAAATATAGGTATTATTATAATCCGAAGATAAACACTGAAAAAGGGGATATTCTAATTGAATTTACGAATAAGTATCCTAGCTATTACATGAACATAAAAAAATCTTTATTGATTTTAGAGACAGGACATTTTATATACAACATCGCAGCAACTGCGAAGCTGTTAGGAAGTGAATATAAGCTGTCAAATATCACTCATAATATTCACCTGCGACTTATTAAACAAACTTCAATAGATGTAGAGAATGATCAATTAACTAAATTTAGACTCAAATGCAAGATGAGAAATAGTGGCCCTTTTTTATATCCAATTACAAATGTGAATCCGAAAATTATCAGTAAAGCTTATTCATTTAAAGACGAGTTAGATCATGAGTTTAACCATTTAGAGCAACTGTTTGATATGCATGATTTTAGAAATCAACTACAAATCATTCCATATATCAACCAAGGTAATGGCATCTTCAAACCACCAACAGACGAAAAAGGACCAAATATAAATTATGTGAAATTAAATAAAACACACCCGTATATTAACTTTAAAGGCGTATCATTTTTTGTTGTATTTCTCATTAACCATGAGGTGTTCCATTTGGAAAATGCAACTCAGTATATTTTATCTTTAGGTTATTTATGCCAATTGATTTCTTTGAACCATGTTAGTCAATTTCAATACTGCCGTCCAATTAAAAGTTATGATATTGAACTGCTTGAGTCGTTAATGGAATTGGATACATCCAAATATACACCATATTATTGTTTAATCTCTGGAACGGTTGAGTAGAAAGGTGGGTAAAATGGAAACAGCAAATTTAAATTGGAAAAAAATCATTTCATTTTCTCTTCCAATGACGCTCATAGGTGTTGCAGACCTTCTTCTGATCGGGATTGATTTTTTTTGGATTTACTATTTTATTGGTGAACCGGAAGCGTTATCTGCTTTAAGAGTATCTTCGTCTATTGTTTTATTAATAGAAGCGGTTTTAGTAGGCGTCATTTCAGCGCTATTAGTTTATATTAGTCAACATAATGGTGCTGGTCATATTGAGAAGGTAATGCGAGGCGTGAAAGGAAGCTTTTCATTTTCAATTCATGCAGGGTTGATCACCACGTTAATTGGGTTGTTGCTCTTGCCATTGTTAATATTAATGTTTGGCGTATCACAGAAAATCTCGATCTACGTTGAAGGTTACTTGAGTGTATATTTAGTTGGTTATATTGCTATTTCTTTAAATAATCTCCTTTTATTACTACCAAGATACTTTCAAAAGCTTAATCTTGTATATAAGGGTCTGGGTCTTACCCTATTAACAAATCTTATCATCACACCTATTTTTATGTTGGTATTTATACAATTCGGAATGAGTGCCATCTCAGGTGCTGCTACTGGTACTATCGTCGCTAATTTATTGTGTTCGATTTATATGATTTGGCAGCTATTTATGAAAGATCATTTACAAATCGGTCTCTCAAAAAAACAGATTTCATTTAAAATTGATTTTCAGCTCCTAAAACAAAATATTACCTATATCGGCTCGCAAATTTTTAGTGGACTCACCTATAATGTTTCAATGTTTTTGTATATTCTCATTTTATCGTATTATCCAGAGGATGCATTTAATGTTTATGCTGTCGCTTCTTATATTTTTGTGTTTCTAGGTGTTTTTGCACAAAATTTTGCCGCCAGTATCATACCGATGGTTTCTGAGTATATCGGATCTAAACAAATTGAGGCAGTAAAGGATCTTGTGAAAAAAATGGTAATGATTTTGTTGGGATATGGTTCTATCGCTGCTGCAATTGTTTTGCTTAGTAAAAATTTATTAGCTAAAGCGTTATCAACGAATGATTATTTTATTCCTTTGTATTCGAATTTTTTCACTTATTACACGATTCCTTGGGTTTTGAATACGATTGCGATTGTTTTTATATTTGTGGTAGCAGGAGCGGGTGACTCCAAAGGTGGAATTATATTAACCGTTACAAACATGTATGTTGTTGTATTGGTTTGTTTATTGTTTGTGCCACAACTATTCAAAGATCAAACCAATGGAGTGTTTATTACGTTGGCTCTGATTGAAGTATTAACATTTGTAAGCTCATTTGCTTACTATTTATATGGTCGTTGGACAAAAGCAACTCTAGTAAAGGAGAACGTAGTACAGCAAGAAGAAGGTTTATCTGTTGAAAACAGTGTATAGGAGGATATTATGTCAGGTATAAATAATCGTATGAAAATTGCTCTCTTTATTTTAGGAGCTGGACATCATCTATCATCTTGGAGGCTTTCTTTAGAAGAAAATCCTTTTAGTTATGATTATAATTTGGAAGTGACAAGGTTGGCGGAGAAAGGAAAGCTTGATTTCGTTTTTTTCGCAGATGGGTTATACATTGATGAATATTCCCACACAAATGTTTTAAATGCACTAGAACCTACGGTATTACTTTCTTCATTAGCTGCACAAACAAATCAAATCGGTCTTGCTGCTACAGCTTCTACAACCTTTAATGAACCATTTAATATAGCTAGAAGATTTGGTTCCATAGATCATATAAGTAAAGGAAGGTCTGCATGGAATATTGTAACTACTGCAGATCATGGATCAGCTAAAAACTTTAGCTTTAATGAACATATGGAACATGGTAAGAGATATAGAAGAGCAGAGGAGTTTGTTGAAGTTGTAAAAGGATTATGGGATTCATGGGAATATGATGCATGGATACAGGACAAAGAACAGGGTGTTTTTGTAGATTATAATAAAATTCATAAAATAAATCACCAAGGAGAATTTTTTGCAGTAGAAGGTCCCTTGAACTTATCGAGGCCTCCTCAAGGGCATCCAGTATTAATTCAAGCTGGCACTTCAACATCAGGACAGCAACTTGCTGCAAAATATGCAGAGGTAGTATTTGTAAACAATAACAAAGGGATTGATAATGCAAAAGCATATTATGAAAATTTAAAGGAACAAGCTGTTTCATTTGATAGGAATAGAGATGAGGTTGTCATTACGTCGGGTATTCGATTTATTCTAGGGGAAACACAAGATATTGCTCAACAAAAATATAATGAGTTGCAATCACTCATTGATCCGAATATAGGACTCAAACTTTTATCTATAATACTACCTCAAGTAAATTTTTTGGCTATGGATTTAAATAAACCACTAGCTGATTTGGAAGAAACTCTAGATGAAGAGCAGACAAAGAAATATTTAACTTATAAAAAATTTTCTGAGAAAAGAAAGCTGAATTTGAAACAATTGTCACAACATGTAGCTTCGATTTCACCACACGATTTGTTTATTGGTACTCCTGAACAGTTAGCAGATAAAATGGAAATATGGTATAAAGCAGGAGCATGTGATGGTTTCAATTTAATGCCATTAAATATGATAGAAGACCTAGAAGTATTTATTCATAAAGTTGTTCCTATTTTGCAGCAAAAAAACATGTTTAGAGAAGAGTATGAGGGAGTGAGTCTAAGAGAAAACTTAGGACTTGTAAATCCATCATATCGTACAAAGACCGCTAACTCATAATTAGGGGTCTTTGTACGATTAGAAAAATGATTTATTAGATCATCAAATGGCTTGATTTTTTTTTGCGAGATTACTTCTTATTTAGGAAATTTAGTACATCATCAAAAACTACTTCGAAAATATCCAACGCTCTACCTTTTGTAATATTTAATTCCCCATCTGACGTCCACATTTCCTCCCTCTAGCATGATCACATGTCCATCAGTTAAATTTTTTTAAAAATAGTTATGCAAAATAAGCAGGTTATGCCTGGAAACTTAAATTTTTCAATAACATTGTTGTTTACATCATTTAATTAAGCATCAACAATTTGTTTTACTATGTCATCATGTATATTTCAATACAAGGACGAAACCTCAAAGTGTCCACTTCCCTTTTCTTTTTATGTTTATACAATCATGACTTAAGAAAAATAAATAGGAGTCAAAGATAGTTTGTGAGGTGTTGTTGGAGTTTTAAAGGAAATTGCGTATGAAGTGACGTTAACCATGGTAATACTAGCTTGTAGTTAGAAGAAAAGGGGAGGTCGAACATAATATGAGTTTTATGGTCATTTTAATGATTATTCAAGGTTTTTTTGCTGTAGTTATTGGATTGTATTTTTGGAATCAATTACGAAGTCAGCAAAACAGTAAAACTGCAGTTGATAAAGAGTCTAAAAGAGAGATGGAAAAATTACATAAATTGAGATCCATACATTTAACTCAACCATTATCAGAAAAAGCTAGACCCGTTACCTTAGAAGATATCATAGGTCAGAAAGAAGGACTCCGTGCGTTAAAAGCAAGTTTATGTGGACCCAATCCACAGCACGTTATTATTTATGGTCCCCCAGGAGTAGGGAAAACAGCTGCTGCAAGGGTTGTGCTTGAGGAAGCAAAGAAAAGTATATTTTCTCCATTTTATAAAGAATCGAAGTTTACAGAAATTGATGCTACTATTGCTCGTTTTGATGAAAGAGGTATTGCTGATCCGTTAATTGGTTCTGTACATGATCCTATATATCAAGGAGCTGGTGCAATGGGGGTAGCGGGTATCCCGCAACCTAAACCTGGTGCTGTAACAAAAGCACATGGTGGGCTCCTTTTTATCGATGAAATTGGAGAATTGCATTCCGTTCAGATGAATAAATTATTAAAGGTGTTGGAAGATAGAAAAGTCTTTTTAGAAAGTTCGTACTATAGTGCAGACGATAAAAATATTCCTCAATTTATTCATGATATTTTTCAAAATGGACTGCCTGCTGATTTTAGATTGGTAGGGGCAACGACTAGAACACCGGAGGAAATTCCCCCGGCTATTAGATCTCGTTGTATAGAGGTGTTTTTTAAACCTCTTTTACCTAAAGAAACTGCTCAAATTGCAGTAAACGCGGTGGATAAGATTGGAATGCCCTATGAAGATAAAGCGATAGAAGTGATTAGTAAATATGCTACGAACGGCCGAGAGGCTGTAAATATTGTACAGATGGCAGCTGGGATTGCGATGACAGATCAGAGAAAGGAAATAACAGCAGAAGATATTGAGTGGGTGATTAATAGCAGTAATATTCAACCTCGTCCAGATAAAAAAATCCCGATTCAACCCAAAGTTGGTTTAGTGAATGGCCTTGCTGTATTTGGACCTAATATAGGGTGTTTATTGGAAATAGAAGCCACTGCTATACTGGCTAAAGTACCAGGTAAAGGAAAATTCACTATTACAGGTGTTGTAGATGAAGAGGAAATGGGTGGTGGGGGCAAAAAAATTCGTCGAAAAAGTATGGTTAAGAGTTCCTTGGAAAATGTACTTACGGTATTAAGGCAAGTAGGGATAAATGCTGATGACTTTGATATTCACATTAATTTTCCAGGAGGTGTTCCAATGGATGGACCATCAGCAGGAGTAACTATTGCTACTGCGATTGCATCTGCTGTGAATAAAATTCCTGTAGATAATAAAATTGCCATGACGGGTGAGGTGAGCATTCATGGGAAAGTGAAACCTGTTGGGGGAGTTGTAGCCAAAGTAGAAGCTGCGATTCAAGCAGGTGCAAAAAAAGTATTCATTCCAAAAGAAAATTGGCAAGATTCATTTTTTACCATAAAGGGAATTGAGGTTATTCCTATGGAAACGATTGATCAAGTGCTTAAATATTCAATCGGTATTGAATCTAACAAGCCATCTGATCAACAAAATATGGACAATGAAGGAATAGATGTTAAAGTGCTTCCAGTTTTTCAACCAGGTACATCTACACTAGAACAATAGCTTTACAAGTCACATAGAATGTATAATCTACAATTAAAAATGCTAATTTATTGAAAATATGGGCGGTATCAGTTAGAAATTGGTTTTTTAATTAAGCATTTGATAAAATAATATACAGCTAATAGGAGAGAATCTTTGGGGGTACTAGAGATGAGTCTAAATAAAACAAGAGAAGATCGCTTACCATTATTACCACTACGTGGATTACTTGTTTATCCAAGTATGGTTTTGCATCTTGATGTTGGTCGAGAAAAATCAGTTAAAGCCCTTGAAAGAGCGATGGTAGAAAATAACTTGATTCTGCTATGTTCTCAATCTGAGGTGAGTATTGAAGCACCAACTGAGGATGACATTTATAAAATTGGTACAAAAGCAAAAGTTAGACAAATGCTTAAGCTTCCTAATGGAACGATCAGGGTGCTAGTAGAAGCATTAAATCGATGTGAAATTGTAGAATATATTGATAATGATGAATTTTATGAAGTGAATGCCAAAGATTTATTCGATGTATTATCAGATAACTCAGAGAATAATGCATTGATGAGAAGTGTATTGAAACAGTTTGAGAATTATATCTCACTGTCAAAAAAGGTTACACCTGAAACGCTGGCATCTGTTTCTGATATTAATGAACCAGGTAGATTAGCAGATGTTATTTCCAGTCACTTGTCTTTAAAAATTAAAGATAAACAGCAGATCCTTGAAACGTTGGATGTTTACGAAAGACTGGAGAAAGTACTGAATATTTTAAATGATGAACGAGAAGTTCTTGAATTGGAAAAACAAATTAATAAACGTGTGAAAAAACAGATGGAGAAAACTCAGAAAGAATATTATTTACGAGAACAAATGAAAGCTATTCAAAAGGAATTGGGTGATAAGGAAGGTAGAGCAGGTGAAGTGGAAGAGCTTCGAGCTCAACTTGCTGAAATAGATGTGCCTGAAAAAATTAAAGAAAAAATTGAAAGAGAAATAGAGCGTTTGGAAAAAATGCCTTCCACTTCTGCTGAAGGTGGAGTGATTCGTAATTATATAGATTGGATGATTGCATTACCATGGAACAAACAAACTGAAGATGATTTAGACATTACACATGCTGAAAAAATCCTAGATGAAGACCACTATGGGCTTGAAAAACCAAAAGAGCGAGTACTGGAGTATTTAGCTGTACAGAAACTGGTCAAGAAAATTAAAGGACCTATACTTTGTTTAGTCGGTCCACCAGGAGTTGGGAAAACTTCTTTAGGGAAGTCCATCGCTAGAACATTAGGACGTGAATTTGTTCGTATCTCACTAGGTGGGGTGAGAGATGAGGCTGAGATTCGTGGACATAGACGAACCTATGTAGGTGCAATGCCAGGTCGGATTATACAAGGGTTGAAAAATGCAGGCACGAACAATCCCGTTTTTTTATTGGATGAAATCGATAAGATGTCAATGGATTTTCGTGGAGATCCTGGGTCAGCGCTGTTAGAAGTATTAGATCCTGAACAAAACAGCACTTTTAGTGATCATTTTATTGAACAACCATTTGATTTATCTAATGTTATGTTTATCACAACTGCGAATGCGGTTCATAATATCCCTCGTCCATTATTGGATCGTATGGAAATGTTATATATATCAGGTTATACAGAAAATGAAAAATTAGAAATTGCTAAGAAGTATTTGATTCCTAAACAAAAAAAGGAACATGGCTTAGCTGAAAACCAGTTAATAGTAGAAGATAATACGATATTATCGATTGTACAAGAGTATACACGTGAAGCAGGTGTAAGGAATCTAGAGCAGCAAGTTGCAGCACTTTGTCGCAAAGTAGTGAAGGAAGTTGTTTCTACTGATGTAAGTCATCAAATAACCATCACTTCTAAAGAAGTGGATAAATACCTTGGCCCGAGTAAGTATCGATATAGCTTAGCTGAGAAAGAAAATCAGATAGGAGCAGTTACTGGGTTGGCTTGGACAGAGGTGGGAGGAGATACTTTAACCATCGAAGTAACAGTCATGCCTGGAAATGGTAAGCTCACACTTACTGGTAAACTTGGAGATGTTATGAAGGAATCTGCTCAAGCAGCTTTCAGTTATACACGTTCTAAAGCTAAAGAATTAAATTTAGAGCCTGATTTTCATGATAAGTATGATATTCATATTCATATTCCAGAAGGTGCGATTCCAAAGGATGGACCTTCAGCAGGGATCACCATTGCTTCAGCTTTAATCTCAGCGTTATCAGACGTACCTGTTTCCAAAGAAGTAGCGATGACTGGAGAAATAACCTTAAGAGGGAGAGTTCTTCCAATTGGAGGGTTGAAGGAAAAGGCGTTAGCAGCTCATCGAGCAGGGATCAAAAAAGTACTATTTCCTGAAGAAAATGAAAAAGATCTTCAAGAATTGCCAGATGCGGTGAAAAAGGATATTAAATTTGTTCCTGTATCACATATGGACACTGTATTAGAACAAACATTAATACAGTAAAGAAAGCTTAATGATATACTATAAGTGATTACTCATTTTAAATGAGTGATCACTTATTCAGTTTTTTTGTTAATAGTAAGTAGGGGGAAAACTAGAAGAGGTTCATTAAATAGAAAGAGTAGGTACATTGATGTGAAAGTAAATCAGGCAGAATTTATTATTAGTGCAGTAGGACCAGATCAATATCCTGAAGATGGATTGCCAGAAATTGCACTTGCTGGTCGTTCTAATGTAGGGAAATCATCTTTAATTAATAAAATGATTAATCGAAAAAATTTAGCAAGAACAAGTTCTCAGCCAGGTAAAACACAAACTTTGAATTATTATCGCATTAATACAGATTTGTATTTTGTTGATCTTCCAGGTTATGGTTATGCTAAAGTTTCAAAGTCTCGAAGACAAGAATGGGGAGAAATGATCGAACGATATTTGTTAGAGAGAGAACAATTAAAAGCGGTTTTACAAATTATTGATCTTCGTCATCCACCTACTAAAGATGATATTGCCATGTATGAATGGTTAGTATATCAGCAAATTCCTCGCATAATCATTACTACAAAAGCTGATAAAATTTCAAAAAATAAAAGAAATAAACATTTAAAAGTAATAAAAGATACATTGAACCTTGAAAAAGAAGATCCAATCTTATTATTTTCATCTGAAGAAGGATTGGGGAAAGATGAATTATGGGGACTTATTCAAAACCAAATTACCAAATCATAATTGACATGTGATTTGGATAATTTTATAATAAAATGACTGACCAACCAGTCATTTTATTATAAAATTAGGTAGAGGGGCAAATATTATGAAATTTTTAACTCAATTTAGTTTAAAAAATCCAGCGGCAATCCTTATCATTTCTGTTTTGCTAGTTGGAGGGGGAATCTTATCTTTTTTATCTTTAAAATCAGATTTGCTTCCAGACATTGAATTTCCTGAATTATCGATTACAACAATATATCCTGGAGCATCATCTGAAGATGTGGATGTGTACGTAACACGTGCTTTAGAAGAACAATTAGATTCTTTATCCAGTTTAGAAAAAATGACAAGCCAATCTATGGAGAGTTTATCGCGCATACAATTAACTTTTCCAATTGGAACAGATATGGATCGAACCATTCAAAATGTAAATGAATTAATAAGGGAAATTCAACTTCCCGAAGAAGCAGTTACGAATGTTGACTTATTTTCATTTGGTTCTCTTCCCGTCGTAAACCTTGCATTATTTCCAAAAGAGGATGAAGACATTACGGGTTGGACACAGAATGTTCTTAAACCAGAGTTATTGAATGTGAATGGAGTAAAAAGCGTTGCCATATCAGCTGTTCCAAAGGAATTTTTAGAAGTTGTTGTGGATAAGAATTTAGCCAAAACACAAGGTATAAGTTTAAACCAAATTAAAGAAAAAATTCAAACCTCATTTTTTTCCTTCCCTGCAGGAACAATACAAAGTGATTCTGTCGTTGTACCAGTACGAATTGACCAGAAAATCGAGACCATGAATGATCTCAATCAAATTGAACTAACCTCTCCCATTACTCAAGAAACCATTTTATTAGGTGATATTGCAAATTTTGAAGAGGTACAAAAACAAGATGAGCTTTCGAGATATAACTTAAAAAGCAGCATATCGCTATTAATTAATAAAAAGAAGGACGCAAACACAGTTGAAGTGGCAGACCAATTTTTCAAAGTCATTGATAGCTATGCAGATAATATTGATTATGCTATCGTTTTTGATCAATCAAAAGAAATCAAATTATCCATCTCTGAATTAGTCAGCAAAGGGATATGGGGTGTTGTATTTGCATCTATTGCAGTTCTAATTTTTAAGAAATCTTAGGGCAACGATTATTGCTGTAGTTTCTATTCCTTTATCATTATTAGTTGGTGTGATTTTTTTGAAGTGGTTTAATTACACATTAAATACGATGAGTCTGGCAGGTTTAGCTGTTGCCGTTGGTCGTGTAGTTGATGATAGTATCATTGTTATTGAGAACATATATCGAAAGAAGAGACTTGAACCACAAAAAGATCGACTTCACCTAACCATTTCAGGAACTCGAGAGATGATTAGTCCAATTATTTCCTCAACATTAGCCTCGATTGTAGTTTTTATGCCATTGGGATTAGTTGGGGGAATTACAGGAGCATTTTTTATGCCATTTGCTGTAGCGGTAGTAGTTTCATTACTTGCCTCGTTAGTTGTTGCAATCACTTTAATTCCTGTGTTAGCTAATTATTCTTTTATTACTTTGAAAGAAAATAACAAAGAACCTTTTTACGTTCGCTGGTATGAGAAGTTATTAGAATTTGCATTAAATAAAAAGGTTTTTGTCATTACAACTTCACTACTTTTGTTAATCGGTTCATTATTATTTGTACCTAAACTCGGTTTTGTATTTTTGCCAAATGAGAAAGAAAAAATGTTAGTAGCAGAAATCAACTTGCCACCATCCTCTGTTATTGAAAGAACAAATGAAGTCTCTTTAGCTGTAGAAAGTAAACTAAAAGAGAATCAGGATAAATATCCAAATGTGTTTGTATCTATTGGGAATTATGACTACATAACGGGTACTAGTTTGGTGAATCGGGCTCAATATTATATTGAACTTGGAGAAAATATGGATGTAGATGATGCTATAAAAGATGTGAAAAAAATATTGGAAGATATCGTATTAACGAATGAGGAAAATTCTACGCTAAGTGTCCAAGAGTTACAAGCTGGGGGTCCACCTACACAAAACAATGTGGATGTGAATTTATTTTCTGATGATATTAATGAGCTTTTATCTGCTTCTAAGCAAATAGAAGAAATGATGATAAAGCGAAATGATGTTAAGTATGTAAAAAATAATATGAGTGAAAAACAGCAACAAATATCTGTGAATTTGCATGCAAGAAAGTTAAATGAATACGAATTATCTTCTTTTATGGTTTTGGCTGCAATTAATGATCAGACTCGTCTCGTTGATGTGGGAACGTATGAACTTGATGGACAAGAGCAAACCATAAAAATACAATACGATCAATCTGTATCAGGGATTGAAGAACTTGGTAAGATTACATTTTTCTCCTCGCGTGGTCCTGTGCAATTAATGGACATAGCAAATATAACAGAGGATGATGTAGTTACTTCTATACAAAAACTAGACGGACAAATCTATGCAAAAGTTTCTGCATTAGCTACAGGAAATAATATTTCTACTGCAACAAAAGAAGTTAAATCAGCTGTTGAGGAGATGAAGATTCCTGATGGAGTAACCGTAAAAGTTGGGGGAGGTAATGATGAAACAATGGAAGTACTCATCGATATAGTTGTAGCTATTGTCATTGCAATTGGATTAGTATATATCACTATGCTTGTGTTTTTTGGGAAAGCACGACTTCCATTTGTCATATTAACTTCAATTTTGTTTGTACCTATTGGAGCAATAGTTGGATTGTTTATATCAAAAGAATCGTTGTCTATGAGTGCTATGATTGGTTTTCTTATGTTAGTTGGTATTGTCGTTACAAATGCTATCGTTCTTGTTGACCGTATTAATCAAAACCGTTCTAATGGATTAACTATACGAGCATCTGTCATTGAGGCTGGAAAAACAAGAATACGTCCTATCCTGATGACTGCCTTAGCAACTATTGCTGCATTAATGCCTCTAGCTTTTACAACTCCTGGAGGGGGACTTATTTCTAAAGGTTTAGCTGTTGTTGTTATTGGAGGATTAACAACATCTACATTTTTTACTCTAGTATTTTTACCCATTATTTATGTTTTAGCCTTTTATAGAACATATAAACAAGAACAGTAAAAATTTAAAAATATCTTTTATCTCTATGAATATGTTATATTAAAAAAAGGATTGGCAGAGTGAGTCAATCCTTTTCATTTTAATTTCTTGTTTTTAAAGTGTTAGTTTTTTATTATGATACAAGGTGATTTTATGACAGCATACCCTTCAGAACAGAAAAGATATATGATTTTAGATTCAGCATTTTATTTATTCTCAACGAAAGGTTTTTACGAAACCAAGATATCTGAAATTGCTGAACATGCAGGTATAGCCAAAGGTACCGTTTATTTATATTTCTCAAGTAAAGAAGAACTGTTTAAGGAAATAACGAGAAGAAATTTTAGTCTATTTCTTGACGAGTTAACAGACGAGTTAAATAAAACAGATTCTTTTGAAAATGAGTTAACCATTATTGCCAAACATCATCTAACTTATTTTTATAGTATGAGAAATCATACTAGGATTTTTTTTCAAGGGTTAAATAGTGACCCAGAGTTTATGCAATTAATGTTTGAGCATATTGAAAATTATGTAAACTTAGTTTCAGATGTACTAGATATAGAATCAATACTGGAACCAAAATTACATGCAAAAGCGTTTATTGGTATTCTCGAAAATTATAAAATGGATATTTTGTTCACAAATGACTTTACAATGGAAGATCTAGGGCAAAGAGTTAATTTTGCAGTAAAGCTATTTGTGAGTGGTTATAAGCATAAATAGTGAGCAACCTCTGTTAAATTTTTTCATTTTAAAAAAAATTGAAAAAAAGTATTGCAATTCTGCCCAATAGATGTTATTTTTAGATTCGTTGAAATTCTCAAAATAGGAACCAGGATTCACTCAGACAATGAAACGATGGTAATAATGTTACCCTCGGGAAGTGAATGACGTAGGTCCTAGCGGATGAAATTCAAATTATTTTATTCCTAGGAAGGAGGACCGGAAGATGGAATACTCAACTTTCGGAAGACACGTTGTTATAGATACTTGGGGAGTAGAAGTAGAATTATTAAATAATGTTGAATTTTTAAAAGAACATATGGTACAAGCGGCTGAAGAGTGTGGTGCGACTGTATTATCTGTACAGGAAAAGAAATTTGATCCTCAAGGGGTAACAATCTTAGTCATGTTATCAGAAAGTCACATCTCCATTCACACCTATCCTGAAAAACAATTTGCTGCAATAGATTGTTATACTTGTGGAGTAACGGTTGATCCTGAAAAAGCCATCAATTATTTGGTCTCTAAATTAAATCCTGAGCAGGTACACTCTAAAAAGATTATTCGAGGTCTGGGAGAATTAGGTGTAGAGACTCCAAACATAAAAAATGCACAAGCTACGACTTGTTAAGTATTAAATATATAAAGCAATGATATGAATAATAACCATGGATGAATCCATGGTTATTTGTTTTACCCAACCCCCATAAACATCAATATAGAGGTTGTTTAAAAAGTCCCCTTCCCATCACGAAGTAATTCATAGAAGAAACTCAACTTTGAATCTTGTATAAACCCTTGAAGTCCAGTGCTCATGTAGCAGTATCTACACTCCGCGCTTCCTTCTTACGGGTTCATACAACCTTCTTGGTGCTGGAAACGAAACTTTTTAAACCTTTATTTTAGAAGGGTTGTTTAAAATGGGGGGAGAATTATATGCGGAATAGACAGATGTTGATATTTATTATTATTGTACTTATAGTTGCTTGGCCGATTTATCAATTGGTTGATTTGTATTTTGCAAAAAAAAGTGAGAAAGACAGTAATATATTGTTGTATCAAGTTTCATTATTTCAAATTGAACTGTTAAATAACTTAATTTATGATTCGATGAATGCAAGTAATACTGAGCAGTTAAACGCACTTAAACAATTTGCTTACACTTCAGATTATTCTCATCAGCATTTAGTTCTTGCTTATGGTGATACTAAGTTAACTAACGTACATAGCTTTTTAGATATTATGCAATATATTATCCGTTTGCAGCTTGGAGGGGATCGTATATTGAAACCAGAAGAGGTTGCGGTTTTTCAAGAGTTGAATAAAGCTTTCGTTGAAATTGTTGAAGTATATGAGACTTTACTTTCAGAAGATGGAAAAATCATTTCTTCACAAAATGACAAGTTGATGCAATTAGATGAAGCAGTATCAGGATATTTAAGAAAAATATTGTTAGAGTAAACTGTTATTGGTCATAATAAAATAAAAGCCCTTATGGAAGAAGCTAATCGGTTTGGCTACACTGTAGTAGTTTACTTTTATTTGTTTTAATTTGTTCAATTTTTCATATGTTTTTTAAGATGTAGGATGTCTAAATATGTTATAATAATGGAGTTATGTAATTATTTAATGAAGGCAGGTGAGCACATGCACATTGTAGTAGTTGGATTAAACTATCGTACAGCCCCAGTAGATAT
The DNA here is from genome assembly GCF_010078385.1 of Chengkuizengella sediminis. NCBI lineage: Bacteria > Bacillati > Bacillota > Bacilli > Caryophanales > Paenibacillaceae > Chengkuizengella > Chengkuizengella sediminis. The sequence continues at coordinate 68,718 of NZ_SIJC01000012.1, read as the reverse complement.
CAGAGAAAAGTTCGCAATATCTGAGGAACAGACTCCCATTGCTTTAAGGATGTTGAAAAACACAAAAAGCATACTGGAATGTGTTATGGTAGCAACTTGCAATCGGACAGAGATTTATGCTGTAGTAGACCGTTTACATTTGTGCGGTCATTATATTAGAAGCTTTATGCAAAATTGGTTCGGAGTTTCTCGAGAAGAATTTGCTAAACATTTATATGTTTACGAAGACGAAGGTGCTATAGAGCATTTGTTCAAAGTAACGAGTGGATTAGACTCTATGATCATAGGTGAAACCCAAATATTGGGACAAGTGAAGGATGCGTTTTTATTAGCACAATCAGAGAAAACTACAGGAACATTGTTCAATCATTTATTTAAACAAGGGATCACGATGGCAAAAAGAGCTCATTCTGAAACAACAATTGGTGAGAATGCTGTCTCCGTAAGTTATGCAGCAGTGGAATTAGGAAAACAAATCTTCGGTGATTTCCGTAATAAAACAGTGATGATTATCGGAGCAGGTAAAATGAGTGAATTAACAGTTAAACATCTTCATGCAAATGGTGCAAAAAAAGTAATTGTTGTAAATCGAACCATTTCAAAAGCTAGAAAACTAGCTGAGCAGTTTAATGGAATCGCTTGTTCTTTTGATGGTTATCATAAATATATTTCTGAAACAAATATTATTATTAGTTCCACAGGGTCATCTGAATTAATTTTAACTAAGGGTCAAGTTGAAAACTTGATGAAAACTCGAAAAACATCAAGTCCATTATTTATGATAGATATTGCTGTTCCACGTGATTTAGACCCTGATATCATGGATATTCCTAATGTGTTTTTGTATGATATTGATGATTTGGAAGGCATCGTACAAAATAACGTGGAACAAAGAAAACAAGAAGCAGAAAAAATTGAAAAAATGATTACACAAGAAATCGTAGCCTTCGAAAATTGGTACAATACGTTAGGTCTTGGTCCGGTTATTCAAGCCCTGCAAGAGAAGGCAGCAGATATTCATGCAGAAACGATGGAAAGTTTATTGAACAAACTACCTGATTTAGATGATCGTGAGATCAAAATCATTCGTAAGTTATCTAAAAGCATTGCAAATCAGGTTCTTCACGATCCCATTCAACGTATTAAAGAGATGGCTGGTGATCGCAAAGGAGATGCGGCAATTCAATTGTTTTCTCATCTATTTGCCTTAGAGGAGAAACTTGAAGAAAACAAAGAAATCGTAAGACTAAATCATCTCGAAGAGAAAAAACAAACTGAAGAAAAAGCAAAACTATTGCTTTTACACAAGCATAAACTAGCAGCTCGACCTTAGGCAAGAATGAATCTAGGAGGCTGCCATGGAATCAAAAACTTTTGTATATGATATTATTATTTATTTGTATACCCTGAGCCTGTTATTTTCATTCTCTGATACCATTCATAAAAATCGGAGAGCGAAATGGATAGGGACAGGGTTGCTTATTATCGTTTGGATTTTGCAATCCAATTTTTTTATATTAAGAATGATAGACAATTCATATTTTCCAATTTTAACGATGTTTGAAACTTTATTTTTTTTCTCTTGGATCGTTGTAACCATATCATTGATGCTCAACTTTATATTGAAACATGATTTATTCGTATTTGCAGTAAATGTTACCGCCTTTACTATCATGGCATTAAGTTTTTTTAGTGATTCTTCAGCTATACCAACATTACATAGCTGGGAGATTCATGATGAGTTGTTATTTATTCATATTTCTCTCGCGATAAGCAGTTATGCTTTTTTTTTAATTTCATTTATTTTGTCATGTTTGTATCTTTTGCTTTTTCATATGTTGAAAAAAAAGAAATGGTTTAATTATTTAAAGAAGTTACCAAGCCTCGAAAAAATCGATAAGTTTGCGTTTTATTCTGTTATTATTGGATTGCCATTATTGTTATTATCTATTATATTAAGCTTGATTTGGATGGTGTTAACCAATCATTTGTCATATTTAGTGGATTTAAAAGTAATTAATTCATTATTAGTATTAGTAGCTTATATCTTTTATTTATTTAAAAAGTTAAAAAAGCATACTTTAGGAAATATATTAGCTTTTTGGAATGTAATCGCGTTTGTATTGTTATTAATTAATTTTATAATCTCAAACTATTTATCTGATTTTCATATATGGATTTGGATGTGAAGACCTGTGTATGATGTTATGCCAATTATGATCAATGTGAAACATAAAAAATGTATTGTTGTTGGTGGGGGGAAAGTAGCAGAGCGAAAAATCAACTCACTAATGGAAGCAATGGCTAGTATTTTGGTGATTAGTCCCAAAGTAACGAGTCAGATCAAATATTGGCAAAGAGAAGGGAAACTGCAAATATGTAAAAAAAACTATGATATATCTGAAGTTGGAACACCCTATTTGATGATTGCTGCAACAGACCAAAATCAAGTTAATTTACAGGTTTATGAAGATGCGAAAAAACAAAATATATTCGTGAGTATTGTAGATTGTCCAGACTGTAGTGATTTTATTTTTCCCGCTAGCTTTAAAAGAGGGAAATTACAAATTGCGGTTTCTACTTCTGGTGCTAGTCCCTCTGTTGCAAGATCGATCAAAAAAGAATTAGAAAATAAGTATGGGAATGAATATGAAATTTACCTCGATTTTTTAAGTGAGTTTCGTTTATTTGTAAAAACAAAAATCAATGACTCTCATCAAAGGCAAGCAATATCCAGGGGTATCATGGAACTAGATATACTTCGTTTCATACGTGAGGGGCAATTTCATAGTTTTCAGAAGGAATTATATAAAAATTTAGAGGATCCTGACTATATATATAAAGAAAATTGGATCGATCGTTATTTAGAGGATAAGGATAAAGGAGTATAATCATGAGAACAATCATTGTAGGAACAAGACAAAGTCAATTAGCACTGACACAAACCAATCATGTGATTGAAGCGTTAAAAGAAATATGTCAAATGCATCATATTCAAGCTCAATTTGAAATTAAAAAAATAGTTACTAAAGGTGATAAAATTCTAGATGTTACTCTTTCCAAAGTAGGTGGAAAAGGGCTTTTTGTGAAAGAAATCGAACAAGCGATGTTAGATGAAGAGATTGATATTGCAGTACATAGTATGAAGGACATGCCTTCAGAGTTACCAGAAGGTTTAATGATTGGTGCAGTTCCAAAACGAGAAGATGTTAGAGATTGTATCGTATCTCGAGAGAACATATCATTGTCTAATCTCCCCAAAGGAGCAGTGATAGGAACGAGTAGTTTAAGACGTGCAAGTCAAATAAAAAGTTATCGTCCTGATTTTGAAATTAAATTCATCAGAGGAAATATTGGAACTAGAATTAATAAATTAAACGACGGTGAATATGATGCGATCGTACTAGCGACTGCTGGTCTGAATAGAGTGGGATGGCAGGATAAGATAACCGAGTTTATCCCAACAGAGCTTTGTATCCCTGCCGTAGGTCAAGGGGCACTAGGAATAGAGTGTAGAGACGATGATGAGTTTATTATAAAACTCTTATCCCTTTACAATGATAAGAAAACAGCGAAAACTGTTCGAGCAGAAAGAGCTTTTTTAGCTACTTTAAACGGAAGTTGTCAAATTCCTGTAGCTGCCCACGGTATTTTACAGCATGAAGGGGAAACTGCTGACATACAATTAAATGGTTTGGTTGGTTCTCCAGATGGAGAAACCGTGATCAAAGATCAAATAATTGGTAATGATCCAGAGAAGTTAGGTGTCCAATTGGCACAAATATTAATTGATCGGGGAGCAAATCGAATATTAGATGAAGTGAGGGGAGAGAATTGACAAAGGGGAAAGTTTACTTAGTTGGTGCAGGACCGGGGGATCCAAAATTAATTACAGTAAAGGGTTTGGAATCCATCAAAAAAGCGGATGCTATTGTGTACGATAGATTAGCCAGCCCACGTTTACTTACCTATGCAAAACCTGGAACAGAAAAAATATACGCTGGTAAATTACCAAATCAGCACACGATGGATCAGGAGGCAATTAATAGACTATTAGTTGATTTAGCTTTGCAAGGTAAGGTTGTAACACGTTTAAAAGGTGGTGATCCCAATATTTTTGGTCGTGTAGGAGAGGAAGCATCTTTGCTGGTTGACCATAATATTGAATTTGAAATTGTACCAGGTATTACTTCTGCTATTGCTGCTCCTTCCTATGCAGGGATTCCAATAACACACCGTGATTTTAATTCCTCTTTTGCAGTTGTAACAGGTCATGAGAGACCTGAAAAAATAGATTCAACGATTAATTGGGAAAAAATATCAACAGCGACAGAAACGATTCTTTTCTTAATGGGAATTACAAAGATTGGGTACATACGTGATCAATTAATTAAACACGGTAAATCTCCACAAACTCCAGTTGCTCTAATTCGATGGGGCACAAGAGTAGAGCAAAAAACTTTAATTGGCACTTTAGAAACCATTGTTGAACAAGTAGAAAAAGAAAAGTTTAAACCACCAGCCGTTATTTTAGTAGGTGAGGTTGTAAAACTGAGAGAGAAACTAATGTGGTTTGAAAATAAACCGTTATTCGGAAAAAGAGTACTTGTGACTAGAGCACGATCACAAGCTAGTGAACTAGCTGATCAAATTGATGACCTAGGAGGAGAAGCGGTTGAATTCCCTGTCATTGAATTAAAACAACCTGAGAATGAACAAACGTTAAATGAATTAGATAAAGCCCTTCAAAGGTTAGATTCATATCATTGGATCATTTTTACTAGCGTAAACGGGGTAGAATATTTCTTTAAACGGTTAAGAGATTTACGCATTGATATTCGTACGATGCAAAATGCCCGTATTGCTGCTATTGGTCCAAAAACAGCAAACTCCCTTGAAGAACGTGGGCTTGTTGTAGTATCCATTCCAAAACAATTCCAAGGAGAGGGATTGTTAGAAGAAATTTTACCAGAGTTAGAGAAAGGACAACATGTTTTGCTTCCAAGAGCAGATATTGCACGTGAATTTTTACCTCAAGAATTGAGCAAACTTGGATTGAATGTTACGGAAGTAGATGTATATGAAAATGTAATTTGTGATCACGGACTTGAAGAGGTACTGACGTATATAGATAAAAATCGACTTCATATTATAACTTTTACTAGTTCTTCAACGGTTCGTAATTTAGTAGATATTCTTAAGAAAAATGGATATGATGCAAAGCAATATTTAAGGGGTATACAGATCGTATGTATGGGTCCTATTACAGCACAAACTGCGAAAGAATTCGGATTTAGTATAACAAAAGTAGCCAATGAAGCTACGATTGAATCATTGATCGAAGCAATCAAAGAAGTATAAATCTAAATTCAAAAATTTTTTTAAATTGTGTTTACTCTTATTCGTTCCACTTGCAAAGAACGCAAAAGTCACTCACAAGAGTAAATCACTACAGTTTATTTTTTTCTTAGTGATTTACATTGGACGGGGGGAGTAAATGAAGGAGGAAGAAAAATTGGCATTTCCAACAGTAAGACATAGAAGATTAAGAAACAATCGAGCTATTCGTAATTTAGTTAAAGAAAATCATGTAACTGTTCATGATTTAATCTATCCGATTTTTGTAACGGAAGGTGAAGGAATCAAAAATGAAATTCCTTCAATGCCTGGTGTGTACCATTTTTCGTTAGATCAATTAGAAACAGAAATAAAAGAAATTTCGAAGCTAGGTTTACAATCTATTATCCTATTTGGTGTACCCAGTGAGAAAGATAATGTTGGAACACAAGCCTATAATGATCAGGGTATCGTTCAGAAAGCTACTCGTTTAGCCAAACGAATGAACCCGAATTTATTAATAATGGCAGATACATGTTTGTGTCAGTTTATGGATCATGGTCATTGTGGGATTGTTAAAAAATCTGATGATGGAAAAGAGGCTGTTATTGAAAATGATTCTTCCTTAGAATTACTTGTAAAAACAGCTGTATCGCAAGCAAAAGCGGGAGCTGACGTTATTGCTCCATCTAATATGATGGATGGTTTTGTAACTGCGATTCGCTCTGGATTAGATGAGTCAGGATTTGAACATATTCCTATTATGTCCTATGCAGTGAAATATTCATCTGCATTTTATGGTCCATTTAGAGACGCTGCTCATTCCTCACCACAGTTTGGGGATCGCAAAACATACCAAATGGACCCTGCAAATGCTAGCGAAGGAATCCGAGAAGCAGAATCCGATGTAATGGAAGGTGCTGATATTTTGATGGTCAAACCAGGGATGGCATATATGGATATTATTCTTTCATTAAAGCAAAATTTCGACCTTCCGATTGCGGCATATAATGTTAGTGCGGAATATTCCATGATAAAAGCGGCAGCTGAAAAAGGTTGGATAGATGAAAAGGCGGTCGCGATGGAGTTACTAGTAGGGTTTAAACGTGCGGGAGCCGATATGATTCTAACTTACTTTGCAAAAGATGTAGCAAGATGGTTACGTACTGAATCAATATAAGATTTAAATAACCATCCGAAAACTGGGTGGTTATTTAAATCTTTTTAATGTTAAAAGTGAGGTCATCGTGATCAGAGTTGAAAAGGTGGCAAACATAAAACTTCCCATTAAGAAGATAGCAGAGTAGATAGGAACGTACTCTCTCGGAACCTTATCCTTAATCTCAAATCCCAAAAAATAAATTCCAATCTGACTGCCATCAACATGATTAGAATTAACGGTTGGTAAACTAAAACCTTTACTTAACAATAAAATAGAGATTAATATACAAAAATAAGCAATCAACCAACGCATAAATGTCCTCCAGTTTAAATGAGTGATTTTATTTTACTTTAATGAATTACAATTCATATTTATGCGGTTGAAGGTGACTTATACTTTTAAAATAGATGTAGTAAAATAATTTTTAAGTTAACAAGGAAAGTGTGGAGATGTATGAAATGAATCAAAGAATCGATACGAAGTCAAAAGAAGCGTTTGAATTAGCAAAGCAGCATATTCCAGGAGGAGTAAATAGTCCTGTTCGTGCCTTTAAATCTGTAGGATTAACACCAGTTTACATAGAAAAAGCTAGAGGCTCAAGAGTGATAGATATTGATGGTAATAAATACATTGATTATATTGCATCTTGGGGACCGTTAATTTTAGGACATGCTCATCCTGAAGTGATTGAAGCAATAAAATTTACAGCTGAAAAAGGTACAAGCTTTGGTGCACCAACAGAAATTGAAACACAAATGGCACAGCTTGTGTGTGAACGTGTACCTTCCATTGAAATTGTTCGTATGGTTAATTCTGGTACGGAAGCAACTATGAGTGCTTTAAGGTTAGCCAGAGGTTATACAAAACGGAACAAAATATTAAAGTTTGAAGGCTGTTATCATGGACATGCAGATTCTTTATTAATTAAAGCGGGTTCTGGTGTTGCAACCTTAGGTTTACCTGATAGTCCAGGTGTTCCTGAGTCTGTAGCACAAAATACTTTAACTGTACCCTATAACGACATAGAATCAGTTAAGCTAGCATTTGAAAAATTTGGAGAAGATATTGCAGGTGTCATTGTTGAACCGATTGCTGGAAATATGGGGGTTGTACCACCATTACCAGGTTTCTTAGAAGGACTTCGTGATTTGACAACACAGTACGGCAGTTTACTTATTTTTGATGAAGTGATGACAGGTTTTCGTGTTGACTTAAATTGTGCACAAGGACGATTTGGAGTTACTCCAGATCTAACTTGTTTAGGTAAAGTGATCGGTGGAGGTTTACCTGTAGGAGCCTATGGTGGAAAAAGAGAAATAATGGAGCAGATGGCACCAACCGGTCCAATTTATCAGGCGGGTACTTTATCAGGAAATCCTTTAGCGATGGTGGCAGGTTACACTACATTGAAGCTATTAGGTGAACCTGGTGTTTACGAGCAATTGGAAGAAAGGTCTGCGAAATTAGAGGCAGGCTTGATGAAAAATGCAGAAGAAGTTGGAATCGAAAGCACGATGAATCGAATCGGTTCGATGGTTTGTCCATTTTTCACAAGTCAGAAAGTGACGAATTACGAAACTGCAAGTTCCTCTGATTTAAAACGATTTACGAAATATTTTGGGAACATGTTAGACTTAGGTGTCTCCGTTGCACCATCTCAATTTGAAGGGATGTTTGTTTCGTTAGCACATACCGATGAAGATATTGAAACAACGATTGAAGCGCATCGTGAAGCATTGAAGCGACTATAATATATAGAAGTTGTGATTTATACAAAAAGCTGGTGATTCCTACTTGGGGGTCCCCAGCTTCTTATATGGATTTAATCAAATACATGTACACCCTTTTATATTAATAACGATTCCTTCTCTTAAAATACACCCTTATCCCGCTTGCATTATACTTTCAATATTCATATAGCAGTAGTTTAATGAGTAGTTTCAACTTAGTGAAATAGTTTTGTCATACTATTGTCAGATATAAATGAATATTATCGGTTGTGACAAACTCAAAAAAAGGGCATAATTATGGATAGGATATTTCTGAAAAGAGGGAATTTACATAATGAGTGTTCAAGATCGGTTTATAAAGGCATGTCTTAAACAAGAGATAGATACGATTCCTGTATGGTATATGAGACAGGCAGGAAGATATGATCCTGAATATAGAAAAATAAAAGAGAAGTTTACGTTATTGGAAATATGTGAGCAGCCTGAATTAGCAGCAGAAGTGACGATGATGCCTGTCAAAAAATTGGGTGTAGATGCTGCCATTCTTTATTCGGATATTATGAATCCAGTCGCATCGATTGGGATTGACTTTGATATCGTAAAAAATATTGGTCCAGTCATTGATAATCCAATTAGATCAAAAGAAGATGTTTTAAAATTAAAACCGATAGATGTTGAGAAGGATTTATCACATGTCATAGATACTATAAAAATTTTAGATCGTGAATTAACGAAACCATTAATTACTTTTGCAGGAGCACCTTTTACCATTGCGAGTTATATCATTGAAGGAAGACCGTCTAAAAATTACATTAGAACCAAAGAGTTGATGTACAGCGAGCCTAAGATTTGGTTTATGTTGATGGACAAACTAGGAGACATGATCATTACTTATTTAAAAGCTCACTTTGCTGCAGGTGCCAAAGCAATTCAGTTATTTGATAGTTGGGTAGGGGCTTTAGCTCCTAAAGATTTTGAAATATTTGTGCTGCCAACAATTGAACGTATCTTTAAAGAACTAGAAATATACGATCAGCCAAAAATTTATTTTCCAGGGGTTAGCTCAGGTGAATTATTGCCATCCTTAACAAAACTAAAAGCAGATGTAATCGGTTTAGATTGGCGTGTATCCATTCAAGAGGGGCGTCATAGATTAAATCACAAATATGCTGTCCAAGGTAATTTAGACCCACTAATATTAATGGCACCGATGACGGTCATTCAAGATTATGCAAAGGAAATTATTGATCAAGGGATTAACGAGCCAGGATTTATTTTTAATCTAGGTCATGGTTTATTTCCTGAGGCATCCATAGATAAGTTAAAAGAATTAACACAGTTTATACATGAATACTCTCATGCAGCAATTAGCAAAATGCAGAAGGGTAGTGGAGTAAGATGACGCAAAAAATAGGAGTATTAGTCATGTCTTACGGAACACCAGAAAGTATGGATCAAATTGAAGCATATTACACCCATATTCGTAGAGGCAGACCACCTGAACCAGAACAATTAGAGGATTTAATCAGTCGTTATGAGGCCATTGTTGGAGGGTTTTTCCCACTACGTAAAAATACAGATCGACAAGTAGAAGAGATTGAAAAGACTTTAAATAAACAACAATCAGAATACGAGTTTGTATGTTACCAAGGTTTGAAGCATGCTCATCCTTTCATAGAAGATGGGATAGCGAAAATGGTGGAAGATGGGATCACAAAAGCGGTTGGAGTTGTTTTAGCACCACATTATTCAACAATGAGTGTGGGTAGTTATATAAAACGTGCAGAGGAAAAAGCAGATGAACTTGGTTTGAGCATTAACTTTGTTAAAAGTTATCATATGTATCCTAAATTAATTGAAGTTCTATCTGAAAGAGTAAAAGCAGCTTTACAAAAGTTTGAGGGTCTAGATAAAAATGAGATAAAGGTTCTATTCAGTGCTCATAGTTTACCTGAAAAAATATTGGAAATAAATGACCCGTATCCAGAACAACTAATTGAAACTTCTAAAAAAATTGCTGAAAAAACAGGAATTACAAACTGGGATTTTGCATGGCAGAGTGCAGGTCAGACTGCCATGCCGTGGTTGGGACCTGATATACTAGACGTTTTGAATCATATACAAAGTGAAGAAAATGTTCAAGATGTCCTAATCTGTCCGATTGGTTTTGTATCAGATCATCTAGAAATTCTTTATGATATAGATATCGAGTGTCAGCAGGTTGCTCGCAAGTTAGGAATGCATTTAGAGCGTACAGAGTCGTTAAATACAGATCCAAGATATATGGAAACGGTAGCAGAAGTTGTTATAGCCAAACTAGATAAGGATTGATCATGATGGAGAAAACTCCTAAAAAGGTTACCATTGTTGGTGGAGGAATAACAGGTTTAAGCACTGCATTTTATATGAAAAAGAAGTTTTCAGAGCAGGGAATACAGATAGAAATAACCATCGTTGATAAGGATAGTAGATTAGGTGGAAAAATCCAAACATTGTTACATGAAGATTTTGTGATTGAAAGAGGCCCTGATTCTTTTTTAGCTCGAAAATATCCGATTATAAAGATTTCTCGAGAATTAGGTTTAGAGGATCAATTAACAGCTACAAACCCAAACGCAAAGAAAAACTATATTCTTCATAAAGGTAAATTTCACCTAATGCCACCTGGTCTAATATTAGGTATCCCAACAAAAATGGCGCCGTTTATGAAAACGGGTCTAATCTCTTTGCCAGGAAAATTAAGAGCGGGAATGGATTTACTTCTTCCTCGTAGATCTAGTTCAAGTGATGAGACCTTAGGTGGTTTTCTTTCACGGAGACTAGGTAAACAAGTAGCTGAGAATATTGCAGAGCCATTATTATCTGGCATTTATGCAGGGAATCCAAATGAGTTGAGCTTAAAAGCTACTTTTCCGCAATTTCGAGGTATTGAAAAGAAATACCGTAGTTTGATATTAGGGATGGCTATTAGTAGAAAGCGTGCGCCTGCAAATGGAGCTTCAGCTGTTTCGTTGCCGAAAATTGCACAAAATAGTATGTTTCTGACTTATAAAAAAGGATTAAATACACTAGTAGATGCGCTTGTTGAGGAATTAAGTGATGTGAAAGTCATAACAGAACAATCTGTTACCAAAATTACGAAACAATCAAATAAAACTGCAGAAAAAATAAATGAGTATGAAATCACTTTGTCTAATGGAGAAATGATCGAATCAGATGTTGTTGTATTAGCAATCCCACCACATTTTTCAGCAGATCTCTTTACAGATTTAAATCAAGTGCAGCAATTGAAAAAAATAAAATATGCATCAGTTGCCAATGTAATTATAGCCTTTGATAAAAAAGATATAAATCATGATCTGGACGGTTCAGGGTTTGTTATTCCTCGTAAGGAAGGTAGATTCATGACTGCTTGTACTTGGACTTCATCGAAATGGTTGCACACAGCTCCAAAGGGGAAAATATTACTTCGATGTTATGTGGGTAGGTCAGGTGAAGAAGCTTGGAAACAACTTAATGATGAACAGATTATAGAAAAGGTACAACAAGAGATCGGAGATTTAATGGGAATAAAAGCAACACCACTATTCCATAAAGTTACTCGTTTATATAACTCTATGCCTCAATATCCAATTGAGCATTTAAATATCATTGGAAATGCAAGAAAACAATGTGCAGAAAATTATCCAGGTATCTTTTTAACTGGGGCAGGTTATGAAGGAGTTGGCATTCCAGACTGTATAGGTCAGGGAGAAAAAACAGCAGAACAAGTAATACAATTTATACAATAAACTATATCTTTATTTGAAATTAAATTCTCCAAACTATAATGAACGGTTACTAGTTTGGAGAATTTTTTGATTAAATATGGAGATAATCACACACTTTTTGCTTGAGTACTAAGTCAAATGAGTTTTAAGTTGTTAATTTCATAACCCACTCTAAAAGTTTCCCACCTAGATAGACTCCGAATATACCTACGATACCAGCTAAAACTGGTGGGGCCGGAGCAGGGAGTTTTAGCACCTTAAATAACATTCCTACAAGGATTCCTGCTAATAAGCTTAATAGTATTTCTTTCATTTTTAAATCCACCTCTCAAATATAACTATTGTTGTAAATATGATTTCCAAAAAAGGTTTTAAGTATTTTTCAAACTAAAAAAGCCACGAGAAACGTTGTTTGAAACAACATTCTCTCGTAGCCAGATATTTACGGTCATCTGTAGATACCCTCGTCCATATTACGAGGTTATACGAAAATTTATTTCACATGTTTAATTAAAAAACCTGACTGTCGACAGTTGAACGTAAAATATATTAAACCATTTAAAATAATAAGTCAATATATTAAAATTGTAAAAAGAACATTAGTTCCTATTTTGTGTTAAAATAGAACCTAAGGTCATACTTGTGTTAATTGATAATTTAGGAGGATTTAAGAAATGGAACCAGTAAAAAATACATTTAATCAAGTTTTTTTTGAAAAATTAACGGGCACAATTAGTAAATATGATTCCAACTTTTCTAAGGAATTGTTTTTAAAAAAGGTATTTACAAATGAATGGGATGGATATGAATTAAAGGAAAGAATGCACCATATAACGCAGTGTTTACATGAGACATTGCCTAAAGATTATGAGTCTGTTATTGAAATTTTAATGAAAGTGGCATCAAAGGTAACATTTAAATTTGGATTTGCACCCATGATATTTCCTAACTTTGTGGAGTTGTACGGATTAGATGATTGGGATATTTCAATCAAGGCATTAGAGGAATTCACCAAGTATTCTTCTTCTGAATTTGCTGTTCGTCCATTTATTATCAAGGATGCTCATAGAATGATGGAAAAGATGGCAGAGTGGGCACGTCATGACAATCAACATATTCGCAGACTTGCCAGTGAAGGATGTCGTCCACGATTGCCTTGGGCTATTGCTTTACCTGCTTTTAAAAAAGATCCTTCTTTGATACTACCTATATTAGAAATGTTAAAAAATGATCCAGAAGAATACGTAAGAAGAAGTGTCGCCAATAACTTAAATGATATTTCTAAAGATCATCCAAAATTGATTTTACAAGTAGCTAGAAAGTGGTTAGGTGAATCTAAAGAAACGGATTGGTTAGTAAAACACGCACTACGTACGTTATTAAAAGCTGGAGATACCGAGGCTCTATTAATGTTCGGTTTTAGTGATCCAAAATATATTGACGTTGCTAATTTTCAAATAAATACTGACAAAGTAAATATCGGTGATATACTTTCTTTTTCATTTGAACTTCAAAAAAATAAAGAAACAGATGAGAAAGTGCGCATTGAATATGCGATCTATTTCATGAAAGCAAATGGAGAATTAACGAAGAAAGTGTTTAAAATATCTGAACGTGTGTTAACTAGTAATAGTGAAGATATAAATAGAAATCATTCTTTTAAATTAATCACGACTCGAAAATATTATCCAGGTATGCACAAAGTGTCTATCATAATTAATGGTGTTGAAAAGGTTGTTGGGGATTTCGAATTAATAGAAAAACTTGATTAAATATTAAAAGGGTTGTATCTACTACATCCCTTTTAATTGATTCAATACTAGGCAGGACCAACACACCATCCATTTGGAAGAAAAATGATCGTATTCTCATTTTTACCTTCTTGTCGTAATGCTATAACAGAGTTCTTAGCAAACTTAAATTTCCCTTGTACAAAACTACCATCTACTGTCCCGACACGAATGAGCTGGTTTTTCTCGAAGGTACTATTGATGGTATTTTCAAAACCTAATGTACTTTTTATATCAATAGTTTGTGCCATGTGAAATTCACCTCCAATTCTCCAGAATTGTAGTGTGATATTTGATTGATGTTTATTTCAAAAAAATTTAGGATAGTTATTTTAATATACTGTTATAATCTGAAGTATAATATATGCTATCCATTATCTACAAGTTGTATATGACTATTTTAATATTTTTAGGTCAATAACAGATTCCTGAATGTTTAAAACATTCTACTATCTATTAAATCTGAATGAAACGCTAATGAACCAAATTAACTTTGGTGTAATCATTGGCATTTTATTATTTAATAATTTATATAAAAAAAATTAGTTGAATTTTGCTAATATTTTTAAGGTACATAAAAAACCACCCTGTAGGGTGGTAATATGAACATTTTTATTAATTTAGCCCTCTCTTTTAAGATATATTAGACATATTAATCATACATAAAGGACTTAAAATTCCTGAAATTCTATCTGGTAATGCTAAGGAAACGAGACCATTTCCTTCTATTGTTTTTGGATATCCTACGGATACGGTTCTTTTTATTAATTGTGCATATAATTCAGCTTCAGTTAATGGTCTGCCAAATTCTTTTGCACTAATATTTTTTAATAAAGCTAATGCTCCTGAAACATGGGGAGTAGCCATTGAAGTCCCGCTTAATTCTGTGAATTTATTTCTTGGATAAGTTGAAATGACTTTCACACCGGGAGCGACTAAATCAATCTCATTATTAGAATTTGTAAAATTAGCAGATCTTTTTTCAAAATCAATGGCACCTACTGAAATAACTTCATTGTAACTGCCAGGATACGAATACTCATTTGTATGAGATCGTCCGTCTCCTTCATTCCCTGCTGCACAAACAACTAATATATTTTTTTCAACTGCATTGATTACAGCTTGATGTAACTCAGGGATATCGTGAGGACCTCCTAAAGACATAGAGATAATATCTACGTTTTTATCAACTGCGTAATTGATTGCATTAATAATCCAATCGTAACTTCCAGAGCCGTATTTCCCTCCTAAAGCTTTTAAAATTAATAAACTTGCTTCAGGTGCTACACCGACAACTCCACTTCCATTTATACTTGCTGCAATTGTTCCTGCTACATGCGTTCCATGTCCAATATAATCACTAAATTTGTTAGGGTTTCCATTATCATCATCTGTAAAATTTCTGCCCCCAATGACTCTGTCTTTTAAGTCAGGATGGTCTCTATCACAACCAGTATCAATAATAGCAATTACAATACCTTTTCCTCTTTCACTTTGATCCCAAACTTCTGGTGCTTGAATCATCCTAACTCCTTGAGGGATTTCATTCACTTGCACATTTTTTTTATCCACTTTATAAGGGATAAGCTTAAAATCTTTGTCCATTTTTTTAACCTCCCAATTCATTTTTTAAAACTATGAGTAAAAAGATACTACTTGTTCATCATATGAATGAAAGTAAAATGAAGGCACGGTCATAACCTAATTAAGTGTACAAATTTAATGTATTTAATAAAAAATGATGCATGTGTTGATTTGAAAATGCCATAAATAATAAGGTGAGTTTGTAGAATGGATTAAAACTTTGTGTGATGAAAATAAAATTGAGGTGAATGTTAAAAATTGGTTTTATAATTATAACATACATTACAAGAGTTGAACAATCCTATTCGAAATAAAAAGTGTGACATTCTTTTGTTACCATTTGTCACTAATTGAAAACTAATAAATTATATAATACTCATGAAGAAAAAAAGTTTTCACTTTCAGGAGGCGTATCGTGAGAAAAATATACATCATATTTTTTATGACTTTTTTATTATCTGGTTGTGTTGTTTTTGAAACAAATGAATCGCTGATGAAACCCCCTCAACCGGTTTCTAATATAAATGCAGTTATTCAATCCTATTTACCTAGTGATACATCCATTATCAAAGCTTCAACTGGTGAATATCTAAATTCGTATTCTTTAATTGATCTAGATGGAGATGGATTATTGGAGGTTGTCGCATTTTACACTGGGAAACAAAAGGTTACAGTACATGGTATGGTTTTAAAAGAAACAAATGGAGAATGGAACGTTGTTCACACTTTTGAGGGAGATGGCAATGCACTTTATGAATTAGATTTTGTTGATGTAACAAATGATGGGCTTTTAGAAATCGTAGCTGGATTCTCATTTTCGGATGCTTATGAAGTAAGGGGGTTAGTGATTTATCAATATGATGGAAATGAAATCAGCAGAAACTTTAATACCTCGTACACATATAAAGTGATGGATGATTTGAATGAAGATGGAGTGGAAGATATAACCGTTATTCTTCTTGATGAAAATCATCACTCAAATAAGGCTTCTATATACAACTATGTAACTCAAGAAATGAAGTTAATTGATTCTTTACCACTTAACCCAATTATGCTTGGGTATTATAACATCGTTAGTGGTTATGTAAATTGGGAGCGAGAAAAAGGCATTGTTCTAGATGTGGCCAACGGAATGCATACAGCTTATACAAATATTCTGTTATTTGATGGTTCCAATTTAAAAAGTGTTTTTAACGAAGAGGAAGAGCCTAATGATAAGGTTTATAGGTTGAATAGCGAAGACATTAATTATGATGGAATTATAGAAATCGGTATACCTCGGATTCCTGTTGGATATGAAGATGAAGAGGATAGGTATATTCCTTATATAAATAGTTATTATCGCTGGGATGGAGACAAAAGATTACAGTTTGTTAGTGAACGATATAATAATTATAAATATGATTACCGCTATGAACTACCTTGGTTTCCAGAATACGTGACGATTGAAAGCAATTTTGATTTTAAAGAAATAAAATTTATTAGTACAGAGGATCAAAGTCTTTTATTTGATATCTATGTTATACCTATAACAGAAGAAGATAAACTTAAAGGGAAAATTGAATTAGCCCGAACAGACAGATATGTGTATTGTACTACGGTAGATGATAAAAATTTACAAAGGGAATTTCAGTTGCTGTAGAGAGAATGAAGATGGAGGTGCATCGTGAAAAAAATATATATCATACTGATTTTTTCTTTTTTAATATCTGGCTGTGAAATTTTAAAAAAAAATGAATCATTGATGACCCCTCCCCAGCCTGTTTCTTTAATTAATGAAGCTATAAAATCCTTTATTCCAAGTGATGCCACAATTCTTGAAGCAGTAACTGGGGAATACCAGAATTCCTATTCATTGATTGATCTGGACGAGGATGGTTTATTTGAAGCCATTACATTTTATACAAGTAATCAGGAAACATACGTAAAAGGATTGGTGCTGAAAGAAACAAATGGAAAATGGGATATCGCTCAAACCTTTGAAGGGGATGGGAATGCACTCTATGAATTAGATTTTGTTGATGTAACAAATGATGGTCGTTTAGATATTATAGCAGGGTTCTCTTTTGTAAAAGATAATCTTTATTTAAACAATAGACTTACAATTTATCAATATGATGTAAATAAAATCAGTAAAATTTTCAATACTTCCTACACTTATAAAGAAATGGATGATTTAAACGGGGATGGGATAATGGATGTAACTATTTTTCTTCTTGAAGAGAATCATATTTCACACGAGGCTTCCGTTTACAATTTTATCAACTATGAAATGGAATTTATTGATTCTTTATCCCTTAATCCAAGCACACTTGGAGTTATTCCGAAAAGTGGTTATGTGGCTAGAGATCAAAGAGGTATCGTTATTGATAACGTATATGGAGCTCACTCTGCATATACGAATATCCTTTTATTTGACGGATTAAAACTAAAAAGTGTATTTGATGATGAAGATCTACCAAACTATAAGGCTACAATGTTAGAAAGTGAAGATATCAATCATGATGGAATTATCGAAATTGGTATTCCCCGGATTCCTGTTGGGTTTGATGATGGACATGCTTATACTCCGTATATTCATAGTTTTTATCAGTGGGATGGAGAAACGAGGTTGAAATTTGTACAAGAGCGTTATGACAATTATGAATATGGTTATCGCTTTAACTTTCCTTGGTCAAATCAAAACGTAACCATTGTAAGTAATCTTGACTTTAAGGAAATTAAATTTATAAATACTGAGGATCAGAATCTTTTATTTGATGTTTATGTGATTCCAGTATCAGAAGAAGAGAAACTTGAAGGGAAAATTGAATTAATTCGAACAGATACTTACGTGTATTGTACCACTATAGATGATAAACAATTACAAAGAAGTTTTCATTTACTTTGATGGTAAAAAAGAAATCAAAGAACCTTCTTTCATAACAGGTTTAATATAAGGGTAGGTGGTAATTTGAGTAAAATATTAATAGTTGAAGATGAAAATAGCATTCGAAGATTTATTCATATTAATTTAAAACGACATGGCTTTCATGTATTGGAAACAGACAACGGTGAAGAAGCTCTTGAAATTGTCAATAGAGAACTGGATATAGATATTGTTATATTGGATGTGATGTTGCCAGGTATAGATGGCTTTGAAGTGTGTGATAAAATTCGAGAATTTAATGAGCACATTGGTATTATTATGCTTACTGCAAAAGTACAAGAAACGGATCATATTAACGGTTTATTGTCAGGAGCGGATGACTACATTAACAAACCCTTTAGTCCCAAAGCTCTTATTGCGAGAATACAATCCTTATTAAGAAGATTAAATGTATCCTCTCGTCAAATAAATACAGAGGAGCAAAATATCAATTCGCCACTTATCGAACTCTTTCCAAAAACCAATAAGATAAAAAAAAGTGGTGAGCTCATTGATCTTACTCAAACTGAATTTCAGTTATTGAAAATATTAATGGAAAACAAAGAACCTATTAGTAGAAACGATTTGTTAGATGAAATTTGGGGATTGGATTATGTGGGAGACGCCAAAATAGTGGATGTAAACATCAGAAGACTTAGAAAAAAAATTGAAGATGATCCCTCTAAACCAACAATCGTTAAAACAATATGGGGTTATGGATATCAATGGACAGGTGATGAATAATGTCAGGCATAAAAAAAAGAATTGTAACTCACTACACGCTTGTCGTATTTTTAACAATCGCATTACTAGAAGGTATTTTTCTTACATTTATTCACTTTTATTACTACGATGGGATTGAGAAAATACTGAAAAATCATGCTCAGGTTTCTTCTTCCTATGCGAACCGCTACATGAGTTTAAATTCATACAATCTAGATGGTAATTTACAATTAATTAAAGATCAATTTTCATATGAAGGAGCAGAGCTTCAAATCATAAATCAACAAGGAAAAGTTCTTTTAACATCCAGTGGAATAGGGCTTGATGAGGTGATCAAAACAGAAGATGTACTACAAGCATTAAAAGGCGTTGAAACCTCCTGGAGAGGAGACCACTTCTTAACTAATGAAAAAGTATTAGCAGTATCTACTCCATTATTTGAAGGTGAAAAGCCGTTTGCAGTATTGCGGTTTATTACATCACTAGAAAATGTGGATCAGACGGTATTTAACATTTACTCAGTTTCGATCGGTATAGGTCTTATGATTTTATTTGTTATTTTTCTTGTAAGTATTACTTTAGCTAAATCCATAGCTAGCCCAATTAACGAATTAACAAAAGCATCAGAGAAAATAGCACAAGGTAATTTTAAAAGTAAAATAAAAGAAACCTATATTGATGAGATTGGCACATTGGCAAAAACATTTAATGTGATGGCAGATGAACTCACTAAAAATGAAAAAATGAAAAATGAATTTATTTCGTCAATTTCACATGAAATTAGAACTCCATTAACAAGTATTAAAGGTTGGAGTGAAACGATTGTATCTGGAGATTTATCTGATAAACAAGAAACAATGGAAGGTTTGCAAACCATTCAGGACGAAACAGAGAGATTGATAGGTTTGGTTGAAGAGTTATTAGATTTTTCAAGGTA
The DNA here is from genome assembly GCF_010078385.1 of Chengkuizengella sediminis. NCBI lineage: Bacteria > Bacillati > Bacillota > Bacilli > Caryophanales > Paenibacillaceae > Chengkuizengella > Chengkuizengella sediminis. The sequence goes on along the minus strand of NZ_SIJC01000012.1, from coordinate 48,777 downwards.
TCAAGCGAGTTCTCTCACATTAAAAAAGAAATCATTTAACTTTACTAAACTAATAAATGAAGTCATTTTCCAGATGAAAACAAAAGTGAAGGAAAAGAACATGAACATAATATTTCATTATGATCAGGAACTGCTTATTACAGGGGATAAAAATCGTCTTAAGCAAGTATTAATTAACTTGTTAGATAATGCGATTAAATATTCACCTAAAGATACAGCAATCACTTTAAAAATTGAAAAAAATGAAAATAATGTAAATCTCCACATAAGCGATGAAGGTGTTGGAATTAACAAAAACGAACTCACATCTGTTACAAAAATGTTCTATCAAGTAGATGCTAATCAAAGTGGTACAGGTCTCGGTTTAGCAATTTGTCAGAAAATCATTGAACTCCATCAGGGACAACTTTACATTAAAAGTAGTAAAAACGAAGGCACTACTGTCACGGTTTCACTTCCTAAGAAGTGATTTTTTAACAAAATCTACCGCGCTCCGATGGGAGCTTATGTTCAGTCTGGGTGCTTTATATAGTTATTATATCGGAATATTTTGGAAACACATATGCTGAAAGAATAAAAAGTAGTCATGGTTATCCTCCTTTATCCATATAAATTTACAGAGACATGATTTATTCCTTTTACGAGGATTTAGAAAGGTTCATTTTATTGAGGGGAGGATTTAATGTGAATGATCAGCCAAAAGGATTACGATTTGATATTTTTGAGAGAGTACATTTACCCGAAGATATTGAGGGAATTCAAGATTTAGACGATATTGAATTAATCCCGGATATACATTTAGAAACAAGAGGAGATCAGGCAAATTTAGTAGGTAAATTAATACTTTCTGGACAATATGTAGGTATCAAAGATAAACATAATAAAAGAATACTAGAACATTTTATTCCAGTTGACATAACATTACCTTTAAATCGGATTCACAGCTTAGAAGAAATCGGAGTTGAAATTGAAAACTTTGATATAGATTTACTTTCCACTAGGAATTTAAATGTATCAGGTGTTCTTTCTCTAGTTGGAATAGAGGTTCAATCGAATCAAGATGATCACTGGAATAATGTTGAGGAGACAGTTTTTGTTCATCATACAAATGAAAACAAACCAGAATGGAATGGAGAAACAGCAGCACCATTTCTGGAAGAAACGACGGCTCAAAACTTCAATCCTATGCAAGCAAGAGGAGATATCCCTAGGTTTGAAAGTACACGCAAAGAACCTATTGTTGAGGCTTTAGAAAAAGAAGTGGAAGAAGAAGCTGAAATTGAAAAAATTGAGAAAATAGAAGAAGTAAAGGAAGAAGTAAAGGAAGAAGTAAAAGAGGAAGTAGCGGAAAAGAAAAAAGAGGAACCGGTCGTAGAGAAAAAAGTAGAAATGAAAATTCAATTGAAAAAAGAAGTGAAAAAAGAAACAGTAAAAGAAACGAAAGAAAAGGCAATGAAAGAAACAAAAGAAGAAGCAGTGAAAGAAACCAAAGAATTACCTGTGAATGAAGAGAAAAGTGATGTAGAAGAAAAAGAAAAAAGTAAGATACCTAATCCAATTAAACCATTACTAGAAAAACTAGGTAAAACTAGTGATAAAAGTAGAAAAGAGCCAGTTAAAGAAGTAGAAGAGTTAGCCGTTAAACCAAAAATAGAAAAGAAAGAAATCATTGAAGAAGTGAAGGAAGAAAAGAAAGAGAAACCTGTTGTTGAGAAAAAAGTAGAAATGAAAATTGAAATGAAAAAAGAAATCAAGAAAGAAGTAAAAGAGGAAGCTAAAAAATCAAAAAAAGATAATGAAGAGAATACAACAGATGTTGAGGAAGCAGAGTTAGAGGATAATTCAAATGTTGAAGCTCTTGAAGAAGCCGAAAATGAACAAAAAGAAAGTAAATCTTCCAAGTTCAAAATTGCATTTTTAAGTAAAAAATCATCAAATGATGAGTCCACAGAAAATAAATTTTCCAATAAATTAAAGTCCTTATTACATAAAAAAGATAAAGAAGAAGATACGAATGAGAATAGAGGTACGGATGATTTAGCTGATTTTGAAAATAATGAAAATGTAGAAGCAACAGAGGGAAGAGATGAAGGATTAGAATGGAAAAAATTATTTTTAACAGAAGAAGAGGAAACACATCAATTTAAAAAAGTTAGAATGTGTATCGTACAAAAAGAAGAGACACTTGATACGATTGCAGATAAATATGAATTAAATCCAAGAGAAATTTTGCTATATAACCGGTTTAGTGACCAAGAAGATGTATTTGCCGGTCAGGTAATTTATATTCCTCAAAAATAAAAATTCAAAATATGAATGAAAAAAACCGTCCTTAAGATGATCTTTAAGATCACTGAGAGCGGTTTTTTTGGGGTTAAACTATATTTAAAAGAAGTGCTAAAAAAACAACAAACAATATAAATAAAATAAATACATCTAATGGATTTGGGATAATTAACGTTCGAAAAAATTGAAGGCATATCAGAGGAAAAAGAACCCCCTTAATTGTGAATCTAATCTTCCACCATGTTTGTCTCACAACATCACCTCTCATTTCTTCTTGTTAACTTCTTTTTATTTTATATTTCCTTTATGATCCCTCATGAAGATGTATAACTTTTTGGGGTATATTTTATGTTTATGAATGTAGTAAAGTTGGTTATGATGATAATATAACAAAAAATGTAGAAAATATTGACTGAATGAATGAACATAGGTATGATATGAGTTATAAAATCAAAAACGAAGATAGGGAGTAGTAAGTAGCCAAACCTTCAGAGAACGGAACTCTTGGCTGTGAGGTTTCGTAGGTTGTAACTGCTGAAGTCGCCCTGGAGTTGCAAAATAGATCGTTTTTCAAATTTATTTTTTGACGAACAATCAATGAATGCCGGTTACAGCCGTTATCTGTTTGAGTGTCGTTTCATATTATGATATTTTGAAACGAAATAAAGGTGGTACCACGGAAGCAAAACCTTTCGTCCTTTGAGGATGAAGGTTTTTTTTGTTTTACTTTTTGAATTTATAAATGTAATTAATGATAAAAGTAAAAGTGTAACTACACTATTTAAATTAGGAGGAAAATAAAATGTCAGAACCAAAATCTAATATTGAAATGCCTACAACTTATAATCCGAAAGAAGCGGAACAAAAATGGTATGATTATTGGTTGAAAAATAAATATTTTGAAGCGGGGAAACGAAAAGATGCAGAATCCTATACCATCGTCATTCCACCCCCTAACGTAACGGGAATGTTGCATATCGGTCATGCTTTGACCTTTACTTTACAAGATATATTGATTCGAATGAAACGAATGCAGGGTTATGATACTTTATGGCTTCCAGGTACTGACCATGCCGGTATAGCAACCCAAGCTAAGGTAGAACAAAAACTTCGAGCAGAGGGTACTTCAGGTCATATTTTAGGTCGTGAGAAATTTATAGAAAAAACTTGGGAATGGAAAGAAAAATATGCGAGTACAATTCGGGATCAATGGAGTAAAATAGGCTTGTCGTTAGATTATTCCCGAGAAAGATTTACGTTAGATGAAGGGCTATCCAAAGCGGTACGCGAAGTGTTCGTGAAACTATATGAAAAAGGATATATATACAGAGGTAAATATATTATTAACTGGGATCCAACTGCAGCAACAGCACTTTCAGATATAGAAGTTGAATACAAGGAAGTACAAGGGAAATTATATCACTTACAATATCCACTTGCAGATGGCAGTGGAACGATTACGGTTGCTACAACACGTCCTGAAACGATGTTAGGGGATACCGCTGTTGCCGTTTATCCAAGTGATGAGAGATATACAGATATGATCGGCAAAAAGATACGATTACCGATTATAGGTAGAGAAATTCCTGTTATAGCGGACCAATACGTTGAAAAAGAGTTTGGTAGTGGTGCAGTAAAAATTACACCTGCTCATGATCCTAATGATTTTGAGATCGGTCAACGTCATGAATTACCTCAAGTTTTAGTGATGGATGAAACAGGAAAAATGAATGAAAATGCTGGGAAATATCAAGGATTGGATCGTTTTGACTGTCGTAAACAAATTGTAAAAGATCTTGAAGAACAAGGTGTGCTAATTAAGATAGAAGAGCATGTGCATCAAGTAGGTCATAGTGAACGAAGCGGGGCTGTGGTGGAACCCTACTTATCTACACAATGGTTTGTAAAAATGGAGCCATTAGCAGAAGCGGCAATTAAAGAGCAGAAGTCTAATCAGGGAGTAAAATTTGTGCCTGATCGATTTGAAAAAATCTATTTAGGTTGGATCGAAAATGTTCGTGATTGGTGCATCTCAAGACAATTATGGTGGGGACATCGAATTCCGGCTTGGCATTGTGAAGATTGTGGTGAAATCATCGTATCACGAGAAGAAGCTACATCCTGTTCTAAATGTGCTAGTAGCAACCTAAAACAAGATGAGGATGTATTAGATACTTGGTTTAGTTCGGCGTTATGGCCATTTTCTACATTAGGATGGCCTATGGAAACCGAGGACATAAAACGTTATTATCCTACGGATGTCCTTGTAACTGGATATGACATCATTTACTTCTGGGTAGCAAGGATGATTTTTAGTGGATTGGAATTTACGGACCAAAACCCATTTAAAGATGTATTAATTCATGGATTAGTTAGAGATTCAGAAGGACGGAAAATGTCCAAATCTTTAGGGAATGGAGTAGACCCACTTGAAATTATAGAGAAGTATGGTGCTGATGCGATGCGATTTATGATTTCTACAGGGAGTACACCTGGTCAAGACCTGCGTTTTCACTTGGAAAAGGTAGAGCAAGCTCGTAACTTTGCGAATAAAATTTGGAATGCATCACGATTTGCATTAATGAATCTTGAAGGTTTTACTTATGAAGATATAGATTTAACTGGAGATTTAGATACAGCAGATCAATGGATTTTACATCGTTTAAATGAAACGATTCAAGATGTTACACGCTTAATGAATAATTATGATTTTGGTGAAACTGGACGTCTTTTATATAATTTTATATGGGACGATTTCTGTGATTGGTACATTGAGATTGCAAAATTAAATTTATATGGTGAAGATGAGGCTGCAAAAAAACAAACACAATCCGTTTTAAGTTACGTATTAGATCAAACGATGCGTTTAATTCACCCTTTTATGCCTTTTATTAGTGAAGAAATTTGGCAACATCTACCTCATCAAGGTGAATCCATTGTACTTGCAGAATGGCCGAGATTTGATGCAGCTAGAGTAAATCCTGAATCTGTTCAACAAATGAACTTGATGATGGATATCATCCGTGCTGTTAGAAACATTCGAGCTGAAGTGAACGTACCAATGAGTAAACAAATTGAATTATGCATTAAACCAAAAGATGAACAAGTTTTATCCATTTTAGAAAAAAATAAAGAGTATATTTCAAGATTTTGTAATCCATCCAAATTAGAATTGAACATCAAACTGGAAACGCCTGAAAAAGCGATGTCGGCTGTAGTAACAGGTGCAGAGCTATATCTCCCTCTTGCAGGATTGATTAATATTGAACAGGAAATTAATCGATTAGAAAAAGAAATTGAAACGTTAAACAAAGAAGTAGAACGGGTAGATAAGAAACTTTCGAATCAAGGCTTTATTGCAAAAGCACCTGCTAAAGTCATTGAAGAGGAAAGAGCAAAACAAGCCGACTATTCTGAAAAGCGAGGTAAAGTATTAGAGCGGATTAAAGAATTACAGGGATAGTTTGAACACATATTAGGAAAATCCGCTTTATCTGAAAGGAAGGTCATGATGTTTAATAGTTATATTGAAGCAAGGGATTGGATTAACAGCAGTATTCCATTTGGCATCAAACCAGGGTTGGAGAGAATGAAGGTATTCATGGATAAGTTAGGCAATCCACATCGCAGGTTAAAGTTTATACATGTAGCAGGTACAAACGGTAAAGGTTCTACTTGCGCATTTCTTAATCAAGTATTGCAAGAAACTGGATATAATGTGGGGATGTTTACATCCCCCTATATTCAAAGGTTTACGGACCGTATACAAATGAATGGTCAAGATATTCCTGAGGAAGATGTATTATCACTAACAAATGAACTAAAACCCATTGTAGATGAAATGGCAGAAAGTGAACTAGGCTCACCCACAATGTTTGAAATCACTACAACTTTGGCAATACTGTATTTTTCAAAGGTTTGTTATCCTGATTATGTTATCTTGGAAACGGGACTGGGTGGGTTGTACGATTCAACGAATATCGTTACTCCTATTGCTTCTGTGATTACAAATATTGGTCACGATCATATGGATATACTTGGTGATACGATTTCACAAATCACTGAGCAGAAAGCAGGCATTATTAAACCGGGAGTTCCTGTAATCAGTGCTGTGGAACAAAAAGAAGCGATTGATGTAATCAAACAAACTGCCATAGAAAATAGAAGTACATTGTATCTGTTAAACGAGCAGTTTCAATACGATATGATAAACATGAGTGAAGAAGAACAAAGCTTTCATTTTCAGAGTCCCTTTCGCTCTATCGATTCCATAACTATTTCCATTATAGGGGAACATCAATTTAAAAATGCGTCCGTTGCATTGATGGTTATAGAAGTGTTGAGACAATATCAAGCACTTATTGTTGAAGAAGATGATCTTAAGTTTGCATTTAAAAAAATGAAATGGCCTGGAAGACTTGAATTTGTTGGTTCAAATCCACGTATTTTATTAGATGGGGCACACAACGAGGAAGGTGCTGAATCTTTAGCGAAAACTATGAACGAATTATATACAGGTACAAAAGTCCATTTTATGCTAGGAATGCTTGATTCAAAGAATCATCGCGGGTACTTAGAACATATACTACCAGTAGTTAATACATTGGTGATAACCGAGCCTGATTTTAGAAATAAATGTGATGCTCAAAAATTATTTGAAATTACAAAAGAATTAACGAAAAACAATAATATTGATCTTGAGATTATAGTTGAATCTGACTGGAAGAAAGCACTTAAATATTTAATAGAGAAAACGAATAAAGATGATCTAGCAGTTGTTACAGGAACTTTATATTTAATCTCTGATGTTCGTTCTAATTTGTTACAATACTCTGACTCAGAAAAAGGTTGGTGAAAATACATTGAATAACTCATCTGAACATGTCCATTTTATTGGGATTGGTGGTTATGGCATGAGCGCAATCGCACGGGTTATGCTGGAAATGGGATATCGTGTTACAGGATCGGATGTCACTAGCAAAGATTTAACTGATAAATTAATTGCAAAAGGGGCAAAGGTCTTTATAGGACATGAACCTAATAATGTCCAAGGAGCAGACATGGTTGTTTACTCAACCGCGTTGTCTAAAGATAATGTAGAAATGGTTGCAGCAGAAAAGCTGAAAATTCCTGTCTTACACCGAGCACAAATGCTTGCAAAATTAATGAACGAGAAACAAGGCATTGCGATTGCAGGTGCACATGGTAAAACGACCACATCTTCAATGATTGCACTTGTTATGGAAAAAAACAACTTAGACCCCACTTACATTATTGGTGGAGAAATCGTAAATGTAGATAGTAATGCGAAAGCTGGTACTGGTGATTATGTTGTTGCAGAAGCAGATGAAAGTGATGGATCATTTTTACAATATCACCCATCAATCGCTATTGTCACAAACATAGAAGCAGATCACTTAGAAAATTATGATGGGGATTTTATGAAATTGAAACAAGCATATGCTCGATTTTTGAGTCAAGTAAAAAACGGTGGAAAATCGATTGTTTGTTTGGATGATCCATATTTGCAAGAGATGAAAAATGACTTGCATGGAGATATTATCACTTACGGTATTAAAACAGATGCGGATTATAGAGCAACAAACGTCCAATTAGGGGATCGAAAAATCAAATTTGATGTTCAGCATAAAGAAGAAACATTAATTGAAGTAGAACTTCCTGTCCCTGGAAAACACAATGTATACAATGCCTTAGCTACCTTCACTGTATGTTCTCTTGCGGGTTTAACTCCAGAACAAATTGCAAAAGAAATTAAGATGTTTCGAGGTGCTAAACGTCGTTTTCAGGTTCTAGGGGAAGTAAATGATATATTGGTGATTGATGATTACGCACATCATCCAACGGAAATCCAAGCAACGATTTCTGCTGCAAAAGCTACAGAAAAACGTATTATTGCAGTATTTCAACCACAGAGATACACTCGAACCTATTTTCTTTTTGAACAGTTTAGCAAGGCATTTCATGAAGCGGATGAAGTCATTATTACAGATATTTATTCACCTGCTGGTGAAGAGCAAATTGAAGGCATTAATTCTGAAAAACTGGTTGAACTCATTCGTAAAAACAGTAATCCAAACGTAAAACATATTGCTACGAAGGAAGAAGTGACAGCTTATTTGAGTCAAACGGTCGTAAGGGATGATCTTGTCATTACAATGGGAGCAGGAGATATTTGGAAAGCGGCAGAAAAATTAGTTGAATCGTTAAAAGAAAAATTTGGTGCTTGAATCATGTTTTAAGAAAGAAACAAAACGTTCTAAATTGATCTCAATGAAGTGATCATTTAGAACGTTTTTTTAAATATAGAAGTAATGAAAAAGTCATACATTATTTTCATATAGTATATTCTTTTAAATTTATATATGATAGTGTATAGTTATTGTGCTTCAAGATTACATAAAAAACAGAACATCAGGGGGAGTAAAAATTGAGAAGAGGAATCATATTTTCAGTCTTATTTATTTTGTCTATTATATTTTCCTTTACAGCGTTTGCTGCAGAAGAAACAGAGATAGAAGTATGGATTGACGGAGAACAATTACAATTTGAAGAAGAACCATTTATTGAAAGAAGTACAACACTCGTTCCATTTAGAGCACTGTTTAGTGAATTAGGATTGGATGTTAAGTGGGATCAAGAAACGAAAACTGTAACAGGTGAAAATGCAGATTTGACGGTAGAATTGACATTGAATAGCAATCTAGCAAAAGTAAATGGCGAAGTTATTGAAATGTTAGTAATGCCACAGTTAATAAATAATCATACCTTTGTTCCTTTACGATTTGTAGGGGAATCTACAGGGGCAAAAGTACAATGGGATGCCGCAACGAAAACGATATCTATTACTAGCCCTGAATCAAAGGTGAATGATGAAGAATTGATCTTAGCATTGTTTGAACAATATCTTACTTCTTCAAATGAGAAAAATTTAACTGAGCTTCTAGAGGTCTTTAATGAGCAATATGAAATAAATAGCGGAATTAATCTGAAAGAAGTATTTTCTTACTTTTATGAAAAATATGATGTAGAAACGACGATAGAAGAATTAGAAATTATAGAAATTGATAATGAAGAAGCCATAGTTTATGCTATTGAAGTGTATGAAAGAAGAGGTGGTTCATTTTATGTAGATAACAGGCAGGAGATTATATATACATTACATAAAAATAAAGATGGATTATGGAAGATTTCTGAGGACGAAATTCAAAAAATGGAAAATATTAATTTAGAAAAATTAAAAGATATTCAAATAGAAGTACCAAGTAAAGATGAAAAGAAAATAATGAATACCTTAAAACAATATTTTCGTGCACTTGACAATGGTGACGCAGGGTTATTCATTTCTACTTTTCATGAAGACTCCATCATATCAGAGGATCTAGGTGGAAACGAGGAAACTATGAGACTTATATTTGAATTCGTAGAATATAGTGATCTTGAGATGGATCATACCTCATTAGTTTCATTTTTTGATGAGGATTATATAGGTTTGTATGTAATTCATAGCTTTGAGTCAACCTATTATGATGAAGAGTTAGATGAAGAAGTAACCGAAATTGAGCAAAATGTTAATGAAATTTTTCATTTTAAAAAGTCAATGGATGGGAGTTGGAAAATACTTTTTGTTGAGACTCTCGACCTTGAAACTAATTAAATAGAAGAATAATAAAAATTATGATTATAGGAGAATTAAGATTTTGAAGAAAACAAGTATATTAATTAGTGTGGTTATTCTATCTATTATATTTTCTTCCACAGCGTTTGCGGCAGAAGAAACAAAGATAGAAGTATGGATTGATGGAGAACAATTATTATTTGAAGAAGAACCTTTTATTGAAAATGGTACAACACTTATTCCATTCAGAGTATTGTTTAGTGAATTGGGATTGAATGTAAAGTGGAATCAAGAAACGAAAACAATCACAGGTGAAAATAAATCTCTAACGGTTGAATTGACACTGAATAGCAACCAAGCTGTAGTAAATGGCAAGTCTATTGAGATGTTAGTAGAGCCACAACTAGTAAATAATCATACCTTCGTCCCTTTGCGGTTTGTAGGAGAATCTACAGGAGCTAATGTAAGTTGGGATGGATCAACGAAAACGATATCTATCACTAGCCCTGAACCGAGGGTGAATGAAGAAGAACGAATTATTGAATTATTTAATCAATATGAAGATTATTACAATGAAGAAAATTTGGAAATTATAAGTTTGTTTGAAGACCAGTTTTTAGAAGATTGGGGTATGGATACAGAATTTGAATGGAATTTTGAGAATTATAATGATCATTTTGAAATTAAAGACTTAGAAATTTTAAGTAATGAAGATAATGAAGCATATGTTTATGTTGTGGAAACATATGAACGAATTGATGGGTCTTTTTATTTAGATGAAATGTATGAACAAATATATACATTAGTGAAATCTGAAAATGATAAATGGCTCATAAATGACCTTGAAATTACTTTATTTGAATATATCAATTTAGAAAAAATTAAAAATTCAAATGTTGATTTTCCAGAAAAAGATGAGAAAGAAATATTAACAACTTTTCAAAAATATTTAGATTCTATTAAAGAAGAAAATTTATCTAAATTAAAGTCCACTTTACATGAAGAATACATAGAATTGTTGGACCTTGGATGGTTAGAAGAATATTATGAGGAATATCTTTTTACTTATTATAATTATACTTTTGTTCAAATAGAAGAAGCATCAGTTGTGAATGTTTACGAGGATGAAGTTACACTTTTTATACATTACAATGCTATTTCAACGTATGAAAATATTGGAGAAGTAGAAGTTGAAATGGATGAGAGTTTAATTAAATTTAAGAAATCAAAGAATGGGAAATGGAAAATAATAGAGATTGAATCAATAAATCAAAATATAGAATTTGAATAAACTTAAACATCACAAGGAGTGCTCATTTTGATTACTAAAAATAATAAACTAGCAATTATTAAACTTGGACTTGCATTCACATTATTATGTTCAATGATATTTTCACCAAACATTGTTATAGCTGAAGATAACGAATATGATTATGAATCATATCAGTTAGATGCAGTATATGAGGCAATAGATTATATTGAATACTTTCATCTAGATTCACCGACTCAAGAAGAATTAATAGACCAAGCGATTGAGGGAATGGTTAACAATTTAAATGATCCTTATTCTCGTTACATTTCACCAAGTGAGTTAGAAGAGGAAGGTTTATTTGATTATGAGTATGTTGGAATAGGTTTGGAAACAGTAGTTAAGGATAAATCTTTAATTATTGATAGAATTTACCCAGATTCTCCAGCATCTACTATTAACCTTGAAATAGGGGATATAATCGTAGGGATTGATGGTACATCAATTAAAGGGTTAACACAAGATGAGATACAGGAATTATTTGAAGGTAAGGAAGGTAGCGCTATTGAGTTGACCATTGTCAGAGATGGTAGAAAAGTGAATGTGGAATTAACGAGAGAACTTGTTACGCATCCTCTAATCATAAGTGAAGTCATCTCAGAAGGAGTTGGATATATACGACTTTTTGAGTTTGCTGAGGAAATGGATATTCCATTTACAGAGCAATTAAATGAATTAGAAGAAGATGGTTTAGAAACGTTGATCTTAGATTTAAGAGATAACCCAGGTGGATTAATTTATACACTAGAAAATATAGCTAAGCAATTTATGGATAAAAAAATACTAATGTTTACTAGAGATAATGTTAATGATATGGATCCAATCGTTATTTTAGATGGGAAAACGATTGATTATGAAATCATTATTTTAGTGAATGAAAATACAGCTAGTGCATCAGAAGCCTTATCTGTTGCTTTGCAAGAACATGATTTAGCTACTGTTATAGGACAACAATCTTATGGCAAGGGACACATTCAGAATTTAATACCACTATCAAATGGCGGAGTGATATCTGTAACATCACATGAGTATTTTGATCCTAGTAAAAACATTGTAGATGGAGTTGGTGTGATACCTGACATTGAAGTGAAGGAAGAAATTCCACAGCTCATTTCCGCTTTACAAATGTCAGGAATAGAGAAGATAGAATTAGTTAAAAATGATTATTCTGTCTTTATTAACGACATTGCTTTTTATGATTATTTTGAATTTATACAAAAAGAAAATGAAGTCTTTGTTCCATCAAGAATCTTAGCGGCTTTAGTAGATGGACAAATTAGTTGGAATCAAACAGAGAAAGCAATTGAAATTAAAACCGATGAACAAGAATTACTACTTCCAGCAGTAGATGATCATGTTGTTTTACAAGAAGGAATTACGTATGTAAATGTTAGTTATTTTAAAGAATACTTTACTCAAATTAATTGGCAGTTAGAGAATGATGAACTTACTATAACGAATTAAATGATTATAAAGAAAACACCTTTTCAGTTTGAATATAGATATCAACTGGAAAGGTTTTTTATATTTGTCTTTCTTGATCTCATAGATAAATCCAGTTAGTATGGAAGTAAAGAATGTACAATTATTTTATATTCATATATGAAATGAACAATTGAGGAGGATACATATGAGTTGGTTAATTGAAGAAGAAGTGAATCAAACAGATTTAGCTACACAGATGAAGGATCTTATCATGGGTAATGAAATATTAAAATTACCAGGTACACACGATGCAATGGCAGCACTTATTGCAAAAAAAATTGGCTTTAAAGCACTATATCTATCTGGTGCAGCATATACTGCAAGTCGTGGCTTGCCTGATATAGGTATTGTAACTTCTACAGAGGTAGCAGAGCGAGCACGTGAGCTAGTTCGAACTACAAACTTACCTTTACTAGTTGATATTGATACTGGTTTTGGAGAAGTTATCAACGTAGCTCGTACTGCCAAAGAAATGGTTGAAGCTAGGGTGGCTGCAGTACAAATTGAAGATCAGGTTTTACCTAAGAAATGTGGCCATTTAAACGGAAAAAAATTAGTAAGTACAGATGAAATGGTACAGAAAATAAAAATGATAAAAACAGCAGCGCCGACTCTTCTTGTTGTAGCTCGCACGGATGCTAAATCAGTTGAGGGATTTGACAGTGCAGTAGAAAGAGCTAATGCTTATGTTCAAGCAGGGGCCGATGCTATTTTTCCTGAAGCATTAAGTTCAGAAAGTGAATTTAGGAAAATGGCTGAGCTGATAGAAGGTCCTTTATTAGCGAATATGACTGAGTTTGGGAAAACACCATACTACTCAGCGGAGCAATTTGCAGAAATGGGTTATAACATGGTCATTTATCCAGTAACTTCTTTAAGAGTAGCAGCAAAAGCTTATGAAAATGTATTTAAAGAAATATTCAATTCTGGAACACAAGTGAAATCCCTTGAACAGATGCAAACGAGAAAAGAATTGTATGAAACGATCGGATATTATGAATATGAACAGTTAGATCAAAGCATAGCAAAAACTAAACTTCCTAATATCGGTGAGAAGTAAGTTAATAGATCTATTATAAAGTGTGATTCAGTATCACACTTTTTTTTATAAACATATTTTTAAAAAACAGATTATGCAGAATATTTACCTATATCCTATGATACAACATATAAAGTAAGTCTAAGGTGTGACATAAAAGTCACGCTTTTTTATCGTTTAAGAATTATAATCTTTAGTTATAAAACAATATACATATATGTATATTGTTTTATGAAATATAGAGAATTAGGAGGAATAATAGAATAATTTTCATTATTTTAATTAAATATGACAAAAATAGCGTTTTTATTTATTAACATTTGAACTCTATAATATTCTATATATGTTTATAAATTCATTGATGAAGAAGATTTTTAATTGCTTAAATTTTCTTTATAAGATAAAAAAATTCCAAATGAAATAATTTTGGAGGTGGAGTTACGATATTAAAAAATTTCTGAGAACTCACAAGTTAAGAAGGGATACTTTATTGTTGCAAATAATGTCGATTTAAAAGTTATAGTATCTGAATAAAAGTCTCAGTTATTGGAGGATGATTGATAAATATTCACAAAACATGATGTTGGTTAAAAGAACAAAAGTCTATGTATATTCATTTTCCAGAAGAAGTTGTACAAAGCAAATTTATTAAATATATCTTGTGATAAGAATGGCATGCATGAATTCAATACGATAGTACTGCTGAATTCATGATGAGAGTTACTTTGAACACATTCAATATAAACATGCATTTATATATTTTGAAGAAAATAATCAGCAAATGGCTAAAAGTTTAAAATATAGTTTAATTAGGGTTAAATTTTTGATGAGTACTATACTTAAGTGAAAGGAACTGTATTTTATGCAATTAGTTTATATTAGTATATTATCTTTATTTACACTCATCACGTTAAGTCTTTGTTTTTTTAATGTAAGAACGATTTTTCAAATCTATAAAAAAGATCGAGTTAGGATAAGATTTGGAAAACGTCAATGGTTTGGAATATTATTTTCAATGATAGTGATTGGATTTGTCGTTTACTGTTTATATACTGCAACCATTTATTTTTTTAATCCTGTTCCAAATCAAATGAAATGGATACTAGCATTACTTTTAACATCAATATGTTTATTTACATCCTACATGTGGATGACCTCTATTTATACAAAACATGAAGAGAAACCATACATATCATTAATTACTTTAAGTATTATTAGTGGATTAGGAAACTCGATGGTTATATTTGTATTAAATGAAACGATAGCTGACCAGAGAATATTACCAAAAAATTTATTATTCTCTTATTTTATTTTGTCTATTTTATTATTTTTGTTTTGTCAAATTGTGATTCGGTTTAAGTTGATTAAAATCACAAACGATATTGTTTTCTACAAAAGAGTACATTTTGTAGAAAAAGTTTTAAAAACTTCCTATGCTACTCTAGAATCGATGGAGGATGGAAAGATCCAAGCTTCTCTTAATAATGATACAGAGATCATTAGTAGATTTGCGAATTTTTTCGTAAATGTGTTTACGTGGTCTATTACCATCGTATTTGGACTTATATATCTTGGTTTACTTAGCTTTTATGGATTACTCATTTCATTGTTTGTTGTTTCAATCGCATCTATTCTATTTTATTTTATTAGCAAATCTGCTGAGAAGGATTGGGAGAAAACAAGAGATATCCAAAATCATTTTTTTAAATTTATAAATGATTTAGTTGGTGGTTATAAAGAATTATCCTTGAATGCTCGGAAGTCCACCGAATTTAAAGAGGATATGACGGAAAGCTGTAATCAATATCGTAACAAACGCACTGTTGCAGACACGAAATTAGCATATGGTATTGTGACAGGTGATTTACTTTTTGTAACAGTGATAGGAGCGGTTGTTTTTCTTTTTCCCATTTTATTCGTAAATATTCAAAATGACATGTTAAGAAGTTTTGTATTCGTATTTTTATATATGGGAGGTCCACTAACAGGTATTCTCAACTCTATTCCTGAGCTACTCATGATTAAAGTGAGCTGGAATCGAATGAATGTAATGTTGAAAGATTTAAATGAACTGGAAACCAAAAATGTAAACCCTATAAATTTACCAAAAGTAAATCATATGAAGTTGGAACTGAAAAACGCCTTTTATCAATATAAACAACAAAATAGTGATCATTTTAAAATAGGACCTATCAATGCACAGTTTCAATCAGGAGAAATAATATTTATTACAGGGGGAAATGGAAGCGGAAAATCAACCTTCGCAAAATTATTAGTTGGACTATATGATCCAGATGAAGGGGGATTGAGGCTGAACGATCAAGTGATAACCTCGGATGAGGTTGGAGAATATTTTTCAGTTATTTTTAGTGATGTTTATTTATTTGATAAATTATACGGTATTGATTTTGAAAGTAAATTTGAGGAGGCTCAAAAATATTTAAAAATATTACATTTACAAGATAAGGTTCAAATTACAAAAGAAGGGTTCAGTACGATTAAACTATCATCTGGTCAAAGAAAAAGACTGGCATTATTAATTAGTTATTTAGAAGATAAACCTTTTGCTTTATTTGATGAATGGGCTGCAGATCAAGATCCTGATTATCGTCATTTTTTCTACACTACACTTTTACCGGAACTAAAATCAAGAGGGAAATGCATTATAGCCATTACACATGATGACAAATATTTTGGTGTTGCTGATCGTTTATTTAGAGTAGATATGGGGAAACTTGAGGAACTTGATACAGTCACTGATCGAGAAGTAATGATGACCAATAAAGGGTTAATGATATAAAAATAGCCGATTGAGGTGTTAAAATGAATAAATTTGAAAGTTTAATCGATGTGATAGAAAATTGTAAAAATGATAGTCAACATATTACGTTTATTAAAAAAAAGGAAGAACAATCCTTATATTACTCTGATTTATACGATAGATCATTAAGAATGCTTCATGGTTTACAGAGCCAAGGAATTAAAAAAGGGCAAGAAATAATATTCCAAATTCAAGAAAATGAGAACTTTATATTATTATTTTGGGCATGTGTATTAGGAGGAATGATCCCTGTTCCAGTGACAATAGGAACAACTGATGAACATCGTAAAAAAGTACTCGAAATTTATCAGATTTTAGATGATCCTAAAATAGTTACAGATTATGATATACTCCCTTCTTTAAAAGAAACCTTTAACCAAATGGAAGTTTCCGCACCTTATGAAGAAGTTGCAAGGAATACGATTGAAATAAATGAAATTAGTGATTTGAAGCAACTAGGGAATGTAGAGCAGGTTAAAAGTAGTGATATTGCTTTTATACAGTTCTCATCTGGTTCCACAGGAAAACCTAAAGGTGTGATGCTTACGCATGATAATTTGTTGGCAAACATGCGTGGGATCGTATTAAATTCTAAAACGAGTAGTCAGGATTCAACATTAAGCTGGATGCCGCTTACCCATGATATGGGACTCATAGGTTATCATCTATCACCTATGTATGCTAATATTTCACAATTTATTATGCCAACGACTTTGTTTGTGATGCAACCCATGTTATGGCTGGAAAAAGCAAGTGAACACAAAATTACTTCATTGGCTTCCCCTAACTTTGGATATAAACATTTTCTAAAAACCTTCAAACCTGAGAAGGCAGCTCATTGGGATTTATCTAAAATAAGATTAATTTTTAATGGAGCTGAACCCATTTCAGATCAACTAGCATTTCGCTTTCTTTCCGTCCTCGAACCGTATGGATTGCAGCCAAATGCGATGTTTCCAGTGTATGGTATGGCAGAAGCAAGTTTGGCTGTTTCCTTCCCACCAGTTGAAGAAACATTACAATCTATATCCGTAAAAAGGGAGTCGGTTCGTTTAGGAAATCAAGTTGAAATCATTGATCAAACATCCTCAAATGAAATTCATTTTGTCGACTTAGGTTATGCTGTTGATGGATGTCAAATTAGGATTACAAATGATAGACATATTCCACTATCTGAATGTGTAATAGGAAATATTGAAATTCGGGGTAAAAATGTAACTTCAGGATATTACAACAATTCAGAAGCGACAAATGAACTGATTACTGAGGATGGGTGGCTTGTTACAGGAGATTTAGGATTTCTAAAACACAATCGTTTATTTGTAACTGGAAGAAAAAAAGACATCATCTTTATTAACGGACAGAATGTGTACCCTCATGATATTGAAGGAATTGCAGAGAAAGTCCCAGGTGTTGATGCAGGTAAGATAGCCGTTTGTGGGGTATTTAATGCAGAGGAGCAGCAGGATGACATCATAACATTTGTTGTTTTTCGTAAAAAAACGGATGCATTTATTCCGTTGGTGCAAGAGCTAAAAACATTCATTCATTTGCAAACTGGATTGGAAATTAAACACGTAATCCCAGTTAGAAGCATTCCAAAAACGACAAGTGGTAAGCTGCAAAGATATAAACTTGCTTCTCAGTATGAGGATGGGGATTATTTCGAAATCGTAAAAGAAATGGAACAATATCTTGTAGAACAAAAACAAGCTGTGATGATAGAAAAACCTATGAATGAAACAGAAGAGAAATTAACAAAATTATGGTCTGAAGTTTTAGGAATAGAACAAATTGATCGTAAAAGCCATTTTTTAGAAATTGGGGGTAACTCTTTAAAAGCGGCTTCTTTAGCTTCTGAAGTAGAAAAGATGTTTGAAGTGGAACTGCCGATCATTGAGTTTTATCAACTTGCTACAATAGAAAAACAAGCAAAATACATCTTGCAAGCAAACAAAAAGTCATATGTCCCTATTAATAAAATTGCTGAACAAGAGTTTTATCCAGTATCAAGTGCTCAAAAGAGATTATATATTCAGGAGCAGTTTGAAGGTATCGGTAAATCTTATAATATGCCTGTAGCTTTTAATGTGATAGGAAAACCAAATAAATTGAGGGTTGAGAAAATATTAAATCAATTAATTGATCGACATGAAGTCTTAAGAACTTCGTTTCAGTGGATAGATGGAAAAATATACTCTAAAATAATGCCTTCTCTATCGATTCAATTAAAAGATTTAGAAACACCAGAAGAGTTAATTGAACCTTTTAATCTCAATGAACCTCCATTGATAAGAGCAGGATGGGTACAGAAGGAAAATGATGAAAGTATACTTATTCTTGATATGCATCATATCATAATGGATGGCATTTCTATCAATGTATTAATGGAAGAATTTTTTGATTTATATCAACACCGTTCATTACTTCCTATCTCAATACAATATAAAGATTTTGCAGTGAGAAATGAACACTGGAAGACGACGGAATCATATCAATTACAAGAATCATTTTGGGCAAATCAACTCTCTGGAGTTATCCCTCAACTTCAGCTTCAAACAGACCTCCGTCGAGAAGAAAAGAGAACGTTTGATGGAGAAACCGTTTATTTTAATGTATCAAAACATATAACGGAACAAATAAATGAAACATGTCATAAAAAACGTATTACCTTAAATGCGTATTTACTATCGGTGTATTATATTTTATTAAATAAATATACTGGGCAGGATGAGCTTGTTGTTGGTTCTTTAACTGCAGCAAGAAGACATCCAGATATTCATCGTATGTTAGGAATGTTTGCTAACTTTTTACCTGTTCGTTATCAGGTTAATGATGAATTATCTTCTAATGAAATGATGAGTGAAATGCAGGAGCTGCTTGGAAATATTTACGAACATCAAGAGTATCCTTACAATGATATGATATTAAAACTATTGAAAGATACAGATCGGTCACGAAATCCATTTTTTGATACAATGCTCATTTTTCATAATCAACTGGAAACCAACTATAGCCTAGAGGCAGACAATTTGAAACTTACACAATACGATTTACATTCGAATACATCGAAGTTAGATTTTAAGTTGGATATTTTTCCAGAAGAGAATGGAAGCTTAAAATGTATTTTGGAATATAATTGCAATCTCTTTAAAAGAGAAACGATGGTCAGATTTACAGAGCATTACCAAAATATATTGAAGTCGGTTACGAATGTACCAGAACAAAAAATCAAAGAAATAAATATTCTTTCAGAAGAGGAAAAGTTCAAGATAACGAATGTTTTTAACGAAACATCATCACCTTATGAAAAAAATAAAACTGTGGTTGAATTATTTGTTGAACAAGCAAATAAAACACCAAACAATATTGCTGTACAGTATAAAAATGAGAAATTAACTTATCGTGAATTGAATGAAAAATCGAATCAGTTAGCAAAAACTTTAGTAAGTTTTGGTGTACAGTCAGATCAAGTGATTGCAGTAATGGCTGAACGATCTTTGGAAATGATAGTTGGTATCTTTGCAATTTTAAAGGCAGGTGGAGCATATTTGCCCATTGCACCTGACCTACCTGAAGAACGAATTCAATATATGTTGGAAGACAGTCAAGTCAAAATGATACTTACACAACAAAAATGGATCAATTCCATTGGTTTTCAAGGGAAAATGATTGATGTAGGGGATAGTCAATATTATACAGGTGACGTTTCTGCGTTACATAAAACAAGTGAATATAACAATCTAGCTTATGTGATTTATACCTCTGGATCTACGGGGAAACCAAAAGGGGTTATGATCGAGCATTATTCTGTTATCAACAGGATCATGTGGATGCAAAAAACTTATTCGTTAAATGAACAAGATATCATTCTGCAAAAAACGCCAATTTCATTCGATGTATCAGTATGGGAGCTATTTTGGTGGAGTTTTGTTGGAGCCAAATTAGTTTTGTTGGACCCTGGAGGAGAAAAAGATCCTGCACATATCGTTGAAGAAATAGACAAGCAGAATATTACTACGATGCATTTTGTTCCGTCGATGCTGCAAATTTTCCTAGATTATTTGAATCAAACGAATCAATGGGAAAGGCTGCATGCTTTGAAAAAGGTATTTACAAGTGGTGAAGTGCTACATTCCCATCACGTGGCCAAATTTAATGACTTTATATCTCTAAAAAATAATGCAGAACTCATTAATTTATACGGTCCAACAGAAGCTACAGTGGATGTATCCTGCTTCCCATGTACTCCACTTGAAGATACAAAGGTAATTCCAATTGGTAAACCTATTGATAATACACAGCTTTGGATAGTGAATAATCACCATCAGTTGCAGCCTATTGGAATTGTAGGAGAATTATGTATCTCAGGAGATGGTTTAGCCAGAGGTTATATCCATAAAGAAGAACAGACAAAGGAAAAGTTTGTTCCTAATCCATTCATAGATGGACAGCTTATGTATAAAACGGGTGATTTGGCAAGATGGTTACCAGATGGAAATATTGAGTATTTAGGTAGATTAGATCATCAAGTGAAAATAAGAGGTTATCGGATTGAACTTGCTGAAATTGAGGCATGTTTATTAGACCATCAGAATATAGATGAAGCTGTTGTTCTAGTGAAAGAAGATCTTCAAGGTGATTCATTTTTAGTGGCTTATATTGTAAGTCAAGGTCCATTTGATGTTGCTCAAATAAGAACATTTCTAAAAGGAAGCCTTCCTGACTATATGGTTCCAGCTCGTTTTGTAGCTTTGAAAGAAATGCCGTTAACATCAAATGGGAAAATAAATCGAATTGAATTACAGAATCAGGTCAAACTTGTGGAATTGAATTCAGATAAATACGTTGCTCCAACCAATGACATTGAAGAAAAACTAGTAGGTTTGTGGCAGAAAGTATTAGAAATAAAACGTATAGGTGTTGATGATGATTTCTTTGAACTTGGAGGACACTCTTTTAAAGCTACGATGTTAATTACACAAATTCACGAACAATTTAATGTTGAGATTCCTTTAAGCGAAATTTTCTCATCACCAACGATAAGGGAGATAGCCAAGTATATTGAGAAAGCTAACTTTAGCGAGCATATCACAATTACAAAAGCTGTGAAACGTGAACATTACTATTTGTCATCAGCTCAAAAACGGTTGTTTATTCTTCATCAAATTGAAGGGGATAATTTAACGTATCATCTGCCAGCTACAATGGAGATCACAGGTAAACTAAACGAAAAATTAGTTCAAGATACTTTTCAAAAGATATTAAAACGACATGAAGTATTACGTACATCTTTTAAATTACTAGACGGAGAAGCAGTACAGTTTATTCATCCAGAAGTGACTTTTCAATTAGAGAAGTTAGATAAGACATACGATAATATCAACCAGATGATGGTCGATTTTATGAAACCTTTTGATTTAAGTTCAGCACCTCTATTAAGAGTAGGGTTAGTAAATCAAGGAAAAGAAAAAAATATACTATTATTTGACATGCATCATATTGTTTCAGATGGATTATCCATAGTGAATTTAACGAAAGAATTTGTACAAATTTATCAGGGGTTAGATTTATCTCCTCTGAAAATTCAATATAAGGATTATGTGGAATGGCAAACGGAGTTTTTCACAACTGAAAAATATGAAAAACAAGAAAAGTATTGGAACGATATTTTATCTGGAGAACTTCCTACATTACAATTGCCAACTGACTTTATAAGACCTCCTGTACGCAGTGGCAAGGGGGATAAGTATGAGGCTAAACTAGACAGCCAATTGTTATCGTCTATTAAAAATTTAGCATTGGAACATGAGACAACAATTTATGTTGTTATGTTAGCTGTTTTCAATATTTTATTAGCAAAGTATACAAAACAGGAAGATATTATTATAGGAAGTCCAATTACAGGTAGAACACATTCAGACTTAAAAGATTTAATCGGTATGTTTGTCAATACATTAGCAATGAGAAATGAACCGAAAGAAAACTATACATTTAAACAATTTTTGCAAAAAGTGAATCACAATGCACTTCAAGCTTTTGAAAACCAAGATGTTCCATTTGAGGCTTTAGTAGAAAAATTAAATGTGAAACGTGATTTAAGTCGGAACCCAATATTTGATGTCATGTTTGTTTTACAAAATATGGGGACTCCTTCAGTTAAGTTTGATGATTTATTAGGTAGACAACTTCCAATAAATCATCAGCAATCAAAATTTGATTTGACGCTTGAAGCTATTGAAGAAGAGCAGGGGATGACTTTAAACTTTGAATTTAATGTGGATTTATTTCATAAATCCAAAATTGAAAGACTTGCCCATCATTTTAAACAGTTGATTTATATAGTTACAGAACAATCAAATATTAAAATTCGTGATATGGATTTCATGTCAAAAGAAGAAAAGAAACAGATACTATATCAATTTAATAATACAGATCGTGAGTATCCAAAACATAAAACCATCCATAAATTATTTGAAGAACAAGTTGAAAGAACGCCAAATCATGTTGCTTTGACATTTAAAGATGAAAAGATGACTTATCAGGTATTAAACAATAGAGCCAATCAGTTAGCTGTACAGTTAAGGGAAAAGGGAGTAACAAAAAACGAAATTGTTTCCATTATGGTGGAACGTTCTCCTGAAATGATCATAGGAATTTTAGCGATATTAAAAGCGGGTGGGGCATATTTGCCAATGTCACCCCAGTTTCCACAAGAACGGATATCTTTCATGTTAAAAGATAGTGAATGTAAACTTGTTTTAACACAAAAAGAGTTCAAAGAAAAGATTTCATTTGAAGGTGAAATCATCGTTTTAAATGATTCTAAAAATTACATCAATGAAAAGAATGATATTAAAGTTAAAGATATTAGCAGTTCTGAAGATTTGGCTTATATTATTTACACATCGGGTTCAACAGGGAAGCCAAAAGGTGTAATGATCAAACATCACTCAGTTGTAAATCGAATTACTTGGATGCAGCACAAATATCCATTACAAGAATCAGATGTCATTATGCAAAAAACACCTTGTACATTTGATGTTTCTGTGTGGGAGTTGTTTTGGTGGAGCTGGACAGGGGCTCAAGTTCACCTGCTTGAACCTGAAGAGGAAAAAAATCCACAATCGATGATTGATGCCATTGAAAAGCATAAGATTACAACTATGCACTTTGTTCCATCGATGTTACAAGTATTTTTTGAGTATGTATCTGGTAAATCTATTGAACCTAAATTAAAAAGTTTAAGACAGGTATTTACAAGTGGCGAAGCTTTACAGTTGAAACAGGTTGAACAGTTTAACGAGACTTTGTTCAAAACAAACAATACAAATTTGATTAATTTATATGGTCCTACGGAAGCTACAGTGGATGTTTCTTACTATGAATGTACTCCTTTTAATGGAGAACAGAGTGTACCAATTGGAAAACCAATTGATAATACGAAGTTATACGTTGTGAATGAATCATTACAATTACAACCTATTGGTGTGAGCGGAGAGTTATGTATAAGTGGTGAAGGTTTGGCAACAGGTTATTTAAATCATGAAGAGTTAACAGCGGATAAATTTGTTCCAGACCCATTTGCAGTAGGTCAGTGGATGTATAAAACGGGTGACTTAGCAAAATGGAATGAGGACGGACAAATTGAATATTTAGGTAGAATGGATCATCAGGTGAAAATAAGGGGATACCGAATTGAACTTGGCGAAATTGAAACTCAGTTATTAGACATTGGTGATATTCAACAGGCGATTGTAGTAGATAGAATAAGTGAAACAAGCGATCCATATTTATGTGCTTATTATGTTTCAGAACAAAAGCTTTCAGCGAGTGACATAAGATCATTTTTATTATCAAGATTACCAGATTACATGATTCCAGCTTATTTCATGAAGGTAGATAAAATACCATTAACTTCAAATGGTAAAGTGGATCGAAAAGCTCTTCCTGAGCCAATGATGGATAGGGAGAATGATTTAAATACTGTTTCTCCAACAAATGAAATACAGAAAAAATTACTTCATGTTTGGAGTGAAACTATTGGTCATGAGAAGATTGGGATTTACGATAATTTCTTTGAAGTAGGAGGGAATTCATTACTTTTGATTCGAGTACATTCTAAATTGGAAGAACATTGGCCGCAGCAAATAAAGGTGACAGATTTATTCTCGTACCCAACCATTGCAAAATTGTCCGAATTTATTCAAAGCAAAAGTACAAACAAAAGTGAGTTGCCAATTCAATTTGTACACTTACCAGAAACTTATTTTGAAAGCACATCACAACAGGCCGTTCGATCCTATTCATTTAAGTTAGAGGAAGAGCAATTTCAAATTTTTAAAGATATGAGTTACCAACTAAATTTGGAATTAAGTTATATTTTACTCGCTTTATACGGATATTTATTTGCGCAAATTACAAAAAACAAACAGATTCCAATTCAAGTTCTAACTAGTGATGAGAGCTATATGGCATTAAAACTAGATTTAGATCAATTTACAAATTTCATAGATATTCCACCATATTTAAAAACAACGATACAGGAAAAAAATCCAACTCAGACGTACACATTGGATGATTTAAAACAAGCACAAATGAGTCACCAAAAATACAATATTTTACCTTTATTTATTCATACGAGAAAGTCCTCATTAGATACGGAGATTGTAAATCTGTTTCATATTTCATTGGGCTTTATGGAAATAGGTTCAGAACTTATGCTTATTTCTGAATTTAATGGTAAGAAAATTTCAAGCAACAAAATGAAGGAATTTCTTCAAGGTTTCAAACAATTATCGACCATTATAGCAAATCAATATGCTGCACAATCTCAAGTATCTGCAACAAAGAAGGAGGAAGAGTAATGGAAAGAGTAGCTTTTCTTTTTCCAGGTCAAGGTTCTCAATATGTTGGAATGTCAAAGGATATAGTAAATCATTATTCGATAGCAAAGGAGGTTTTTGAAGAAGCGAAAGATGTTTTGGGGATGAATCTTCAAACTTTATGTGATGAAGGCCCTTCTGAAGAATTAACAAAAACAAAAAATGCACAACTTGCTTTGTTAACTACAAGTATTGCTTATTTTAGAGTGATTGAATATGAGTTGGGGCTTAATCCACACATGTTAGCGGGTCATAGCTTAGGAGAATTTTCAGCTTTGACTTGTTCGGGAGTACTTACGTTTTCAGACGCATTAAAATTAGTCAGGACGAGAGGAGAATTAATGCAGCAAGAAACGGAACAAAATATAGGTGCGATGACAGCAGTATCAAAACTATCAGCACAAACAGTAGAACAATGTATTGAGCAAATGACAGATGGTAACGGTACTGTATCTATTGCTTGTTACAATGCAGAAAAGGAATTAGTTTTAACAGGTCATTCCTATGAAGTTAAACGTGTAGCAGAGAAATGTGCTCAAGAAGGAGGGAATGTGACCCCGCTAAAAGTAAGTGGTCCATTCCATCATCAGTTAATGACCAAAGCCTCAGAACAATTTGGAGATCATTTAAAATCATATTCTTTTCAAAAATTCAAAATACCTGTTTTATCCAATGTAACTGGACTACCTCATGTTGAGGATTTAGATGAATTAAAGTTAAATTTGGTGTCTCAGATGATTAAACCAGTGAGATGGGTTGAATCAATGGAATATATATTTAACAAAGGCGTCACAACAACGATAGAGTTAGGTCCTAGAACAGTTTTAAAAAACTTGATCAAACGGATTGAACCTTCGATAAAGTCTTTTTCCTTTGATAAAAGAAATGATAGAGATGAACTGATGATGAAATTTTCATCAACTAATAAACAACAGTCTGCCATTCATTTTATTACACAGTGTATGACCGCTGCCATCACTACTCCTAATTATAATTGGGATTCAAATGAGTATGAAAAAGGTGTGATTCAACCATATAGAAAACTTCAACAGATGCAACAGCAATGGACACAGCAGAAGGAATTGTTAGATGAAGAACAACTGAAAAAAGCATTTATTTTATTGCAGCAAATTTTAAAGACAAAAAAAGTGAGTAGAGAAGAACAATCAAACATCTTAAATCATTTTGATAGAGAGGTTGTAAATTGATGAGTCTATTAAAAAAATGGCTACTTATGTTAATGAATATAGTCGTTTACTTTGGTGCCGCAGTGTTAGCTTTTTATGTGATTAATCCTTATATATTTAACCATGTAGACTGGTATAAAACGTTTATGGGATCAAATATTCCAATACAATTAACTGCTACAGTTTCAATGATTTTTATCATGTATTTTTTAATTTTTAAAATTAAAAAGATGTATTTAAAAGAAAAATACGAGAGTTTATGGTCTATATGTAATTTTTCAATGTTGAATATAAAACAAATGGTTTGGTTTACTCTTATTGGATTTGCAGGATCAATTTGGTTTATTTCCTTAATGAATATTTCATATATATCTGAATCTTTTCCAGGATTACAGTCATATATAGAGCTATTTGCAACATCAGAATACTTTATTTATACGTTTTTGGGGGTAGGGATTATAGGTGTATTTTATGAGGAAATATTATTTAGAGGACTTATTTTTAATGAATTTCGAAAAGTACTTCCTCTACCTTTTGCTCTATTATTAAATGCTGTTATTTATGGTTTATTTCAACCAAGCCCTGTTATTATGGTAACCGGTTTTCTCTTAGGAATTTTGTACGGGTTAATTTATGTAAAAACAATGTCCTTGTGGTCAACGATTTGGATAGGTAGTGTGCTTAATATTTCAATATTTTCACTTCATGAATTAAAAGTAGATGAAGGTATGGCTAAATGGTCAGATGCTGTGTTAATACCTATTCATATATTGACTTTTCTATTTATGTTACTATTTGTAATTTACTTTTTAAAAAGCGATGTACCAAATGAAAACTCTAATATTAAAGAAACAAATGTGAAAGGATGAGGGATATTGGAAAACGGAACGAATAAAAGAGAAAAATTTTATCAAATGCTTGGTATATTGGTGATTTATATTGCCTTATATAGCGTAATTATTTTGTCTGTTGAATATTTTTATTATGAAAAATTAAATATTTCATTTTTAGAGTCTTTTATAAATGAAAATTTTGGTCCTTTATTTCTAATATTACATGATGTTATTGCTTTGCCAATTTACTTTATAATCATTTATTTTATGCATAAAAAAAGTTTATTTCAAATTAGTCAGTTTGTAAAAATTAAGAAAAAAACGGCAGCCCTTTGTTTATTATTAGGAGTAAGCATGGGAACTTGGGTGATGTCTATTACTCAAATTCCATACATAAAAGATTCATTTCCGATATTCCAAACATTATTTAAATTCTTATTATCCGGTAATGCAATTTTAGTTATTTTCTTTGTTGCACTGCATGCGATTTATAAAGAAATATTTTTTAGAGGCATGATCTTTAATCAATTAAGAAGTGTATTATGGTTACCTTTAGCTATTGTCATTAATGGTTTAATATACGGTTATTTATTTTTTCAATGGGATATTATACTTACAATTTACGGAATGTTAGGCGCTATTATTTTTAATTTGGTTTTCATCTGGTATGAATCAATTTGGGCAACGATTGCTATTGAATTTAGTTTATTCGCAACTTATTTCATTTTAAGAGAGATGAACTACGAATATGGTTGGACTTCTATCACGCTTATTTTTGTCAGTTCAATTGTATTAATTGGAACGATGGTTGCACTATGGAAGCAAAGACAGTCAACTTCAACGAGGCAAATTGAAACAGAAGCAGCAACTCCATCTACTTAACTTAAAATTAATTTTTATCATAAACTCAATTAACTAGGAGGGGTCACATGCTAGAGTTAAACTTACTAGAATCTAGTGAAGAGCAGCTAGACGAAAGTATTAAAGAGGTTTCCTTAAAGGATGTTGCCATCATAGGTATTTCAGCAAATTTACCTATGTCATCTGATCAAACAAAATTTTGGGAAAATTTAATGAATGGAAAAGATTGTGTCCATACCTTTCCCAAAAATCGATTGAAAGATATTCGCCCCTTAGTTCAAAAGGAAAATAATATGCAGTTTTATGAAGGTGCATATCTTGAGGAAATAGATAAATTTGATTATAAATTTTTTGGACTGTCTCCAAAAGAAGCAAGTTTAATGAATCCAAATCAACGTTTATTTTTAGAAACTACTTGGAAAACGATTGAAGATGCAGGATATGGAGGAGATAAGTTAAAAGGTAGCAAAACAGGAGTGTATGTGGGTTATAATGCAGATGCTTTTGTTGATTATAAAAACTTCATTGCTGAAGTTGAACCAGATGCTCTGTCTATGGCGATACCAGGGAATTTAACTTCTATTCTTGCAAGTAGAATTTCATATTTACTAGATTTAAAGGGTCCAGCTCTTTGTATTGATACGGCTTGTTCTTCTTCTTTGGTTGCTGTCCATGTTGCTTGCCAAGCGATTCAAAACGGCGATTGTGATCAGGCACTTGTAGGGAGTGTCAATGTAAATATTCTACCATTTGATAAAAATATTAAAATTGGGATAGAGTCCTCTGATGGAAGAGCTAGAACTTTTGATCATCAATCTGATGGTACGGGAACTGGTGAAGGTTCAATTGCATTATTGCTAAAACCATTAAGTAAAGCACAACAGGATAAGGATCATATCTATGCGGTGATAAAAGGTAGTGCAGTAAATCAGGATGGTAGCTCCATAGGCATTACAGCACCTAATGTCTTAGCCCAAGAAGAAGTTATAGTACAAGCTTTGCAGGATGCAGATGTTAATCCAGAAACGATTTCATATTTTGAGGCTCATGGAACTGGAACGAAATTAGGAGATCCAATTGAAATAGACGCAATAACAAGAGCCTATAGAAAATTCACAGATCAAAAACAGTTTTGTGCAATAGGTGCAGTAAAAACAAATATTGGCCATTTAGATAATGCAGCCGGTATAGCAGGGTTATTGAAAGCGGTTTTAGCTCTTCATCATGCCAAAATTCCACCAATGTTACATTTTAATCAATCTAACTCAGAAATTGATTTTATATCATCTCCTGTATTCATAAATAGTCAATTAAGAAAATGGGAGAAAACAGACTACCCTAGAAGAGCTGGTGTAAGTGCTTTCGGAATGAGTGGGACGAATTGTCACGTTATTTTAGAAGAGGAAAATGTATTTTCAGAAGTGATCGAAACGGAAGGTCAAGAAAACTTAATTAATCAATCTATAAATGTGTTTACATTATCTGCTAAAAGTAAAACTTCATTAAATAGTTTAATAAAACAATATAAAAATTTTATTACTAGAGAAGAATATGTGAATCTGAATGATCTATGTTATACAGCCAATACTGGTCGTGGACATTATACATATCGATTAGCAATGTTAATTACTGATGTAGAAGATTTTAAATTGAAATTAAATATGCTTGAAAAAGATAGCGGGATTAATCAAGATTATAAAAATGTATTTTATGGTGAACATAAAACAAAACATAGTGATAAAAAGAAAGTAGAATTCACTCCTTCATCTGATCAAAGAGAAGAAAAGGATTTAATAGAGACATGTATAGCATATGTACATGGAGAAGACATTGATTGGGAGTTGTTTTACGATGGTCAACATAGAAGAAAAATCAGCTTACCAACTTATTGTTTTGAAAATATTAGGTGTTGGTTAGAGCTGCCAGCAGTAGAAAATTTACAGCCAGAACCGCAGATTAAAAGCAAAGTAGAGAGAGAAGTTAAAATAATAGGAAGAGAAATAGACGAGTTAACTGAGGTAGAAAAAACGGTGGCGCAGGCATGGGGAGAAATTTTAGGTTTTAAAGAGATAGATATTCATGCTCCTTTTTATGATTTAGGAGGAGATTCAATCTTAGCCTTAAAAATAGTAAATCAAATCAGTCAGAAAAGTAACATTACAGTTAGCGTAACTGATTTGCTTCAACATGAAACAATACAAAAATTAGCGATATACATTCAAAATTCATTAGATCAACAATTAGAGGAAAGAGAAAAGATTGAAATCCCCAAAGTTGAATCTAGTGAAGTTTATCACTTATCTTCCGCTCAAAAAAGAATGTATATTTTACACCAGTTGGATGGTAAACAAACAAACTATAATATGCCTAAAGCAATGATCATAAAGGGTCAGTTAAATAAAGCAAAATTCGAAGAGGCTTTAAGAGGTTTAATTTCACATCATGAAAGTTTACGAACCTCATTTGAAATGGCTGATGGAGAACCAGTACAACGTATTCATACGCATATTGACTTCAATATAGATTATCAAAAAGCTGAGAAAGATGAAATTGATCATTTGATTTCTAGTTTTATTCAACCATTTGATTTAAGTCAGTCACCTTTGTTTAGAGTGAGTCTTATCCAGGTAGATGAAGAAGAACATCTTTTTCTATTTGATATTCATCATATTATTTCAGATGGTACATCCATGCATATCATAGTATCAGATTTCATTCAGTATTATGAAGAAAAAACAATGCCTAATCTCAGAATTCAATATAAGGATTATGCTCATTGGCAAAATGAACAAATAATTCAGGGCAAGTTAAAAAAAGAAGAACAATATTGGTCAAATCAATTTGCTGATGAGGTGCCGATATTAAATTTACCAACGGATTATGTAAGACCTGTGATGCAAAGTTTTGATGGAGATCGCATTGATTTCCATTGGGATAAAAAGATGACTGAAAAGGTTTATCAGCTTGCAAAGGAGACAAGTAGCACGGTTTATATGGTAATGTTAGCTGCTTTTACAACGATGCTATCTAAATATTCTGGTCAGGAAGATATAATAGTTGGCTCCCCAATAGCTGGTAGAATTCACATAGATATTGAACCTATTATGGGAATGTTTGCAAATACATTAGCGCTGCGAAATACTCCAAAAAGTAATAAGACATTTAAAGTTTTTTTACAAGAAGTAAAAGAAAGTGCACTTCATGCTATTGATCATCAGAACTATCCAATCGAAAATGTGATTGATAATTTATCTATACAGCGAGATACAAGTAGAAACCCGTTGTTTAGTGTTTTGTTCAACATGTTAAATATGGAGATACAGGAAATGAAATTAGAACACTTAAGTTTTCATCCTTATCCTATTAAAAATAAAGCATCTTATGCAGATATCATGTTGAATGTAATTGAAGAAGGAGATGGGTTTCTTCTCAGTACAGAATATTGTACAAAGTTATTTAAGAAAGAAACAATTCAACAAATGATTGATCACTTAGGATTATTAGTTGAACAAGTTGTTGAACAACCTGAAATCAAGCTTGGTGATATTGAATTACTATCTGAAAGAGAAGTACAAGATGAATTAAATAGATTTACTGAAACAACCATGAACTATCCACTGGAAAAGTCAGTTCATGCACTTTTTGAAGAACAAGTTGAAAAAACACCTGATCAAATAGCTGTAGTTTTTGGTGATATAAAGTTGTCCTATACTGAGCTTAATGCTAAAGCAAATCAAATTGCTTGGTATTTGAAACAAAATGGTGTGCGGACACAATCCATTGTTGGAATAATGGTAGAACGATCTCTGGATATGATCATAGGAGTATTAGGCATTTTAAAAGCCGGGGCAGCTTATGTTCCGATTGATCCAGATTACCCACAGGAACGAATTCAATACTTGTTACAACATTCCAATACGTCGGTACTACTGACACAACACCGTCTGCAAGCTAATCTAACGAATATTGAATCTATGGTTGTATGTATTGAAGATGTATTACACCAACAAGATTTACCAACACACAATTTAGAGTTGCCATATGATCCTGAACAGTTGATTTATGTGTTGTACACGTCAGGTTCTACAGGTAATCCAAAAGGGGTAATGGTAAAGTCCCATGCATTTGTAAATTTACTTCATTGGTATACATCTGAATTCCATATCCATGAACAAGATAAGTTATTGCTAATGGCACCATCCAGTTTTGACCTGGCACAAAAGAACTTGTTCAGTGCCTTGATTAAGGGTGGACAATTACATGTCTACTATCCAGGTTTGTATGATTATAATGTTATGTCGGACGTAGTTGCTCACAATGGGATTACCTTAATCAACTGTGCACCAAGTGCATTTTATCCTTTGATTGATTTTAATCATGATTCTCAGTTTGTTCGATTAAAAAGTCTAAGAAAAGTGTTTTTAGGTGGAGAGCCGATTAATATGAATAAACTACAGTCATGGCTATTCACAAATAAAGAGGTTGAATTGGTTAATACTTATGGACCAACGGAATGTACAGATGTATCTTCTTATTATCGTGTAAACAAACAAGATTATATCAAAACGAATGTACCTATTGGTAAAGCTGTTTATAATACAGAGTTATATGTCATGGATAAAAATTTAACTTTAATGCCGACTGGTGTTGCTGGAGAATTGTGTATAGGTGGAACAGGTTTAGCAAAAGGGTATTTTAACGCAGATGAAATAACATTGGAAAAATTTGTGGAAAACCCTTATAAATTAGGGGAGAAAGTATATCGTACGGGTGATTTAGTGAAAAGGTTACCTGATGGTAATCTTGAATATTTAGGTCGCATCGATTACCAAGTGAAAATCAGAGGCATGCGAATTGAATTAGAAGAGATTGAAAGTCGTCTTTTAGATCATAAAGACATCGAGGAATCGATCATCGTTGTAAAAGGAGAGGGAACGGATAAACAACTATGTGCTTATGTAGTATGTAATAAAGAATTAAATGTCACCCAATTAAGAGAATATTTATCGCAAAGTTTACCTGATTTTATGATCCCGGCCATTTTTGTTCAACTTGAACAAATGCCCTTAACTCCGAATGGAAAAGTTGATCGAAAGGCACTGCCTGAACCGGATATTAATAATAGAGTTGGTGTGGAATATGTTGCACCAACAAATGAACTAGAAAGTCAGCTTGTTTCCTTATGGGAAGAAGGACTTGGAGTGGAACCGGTTGGTATTAAAGATAATTTCTTTGAATTAGGCGGACATTCCTTATTTGCAGTACAGATCGTATCTAAGTTGCAAAAAAAATTAGGAATACAACTTACTCTAACGGATATCTTTACAAATACCTCAATTGAAAAGTTGGTTAAGAGAATAGAGGAATTAGATGAGAGAAATTATTCACCAATCCCTCAGGTTGAATCTAAAGAAGTTTATTCGCTATCGTCTGCACAAAAAAGGATGTTTGTACTACAACAATTAGAAAGCTCGACAAGTTATAATTTGCCTTCTGTTTTGAGAATCAAGGGGAATTTAGAGCGGAGTCGATTTGAGCATGTTTTGAAATCCCTAATAAAACGTCATGAAAGTTTGAGGACATCATTTGAAATGATCGAGGGAGAACCAGTACAACGTATTCATGATGAAATTAATTTAGATATTACTTATAAGAAAGTAGTGAGACATGAAGTAGATCAAGTGGTTTCATCATTTATTCAACCTTTTAATTTAAGTCAAGCACCATTGTTTCGAGTAAGCCTTATACAAGTTGATTTTGAGGAATATATTTTCTTATTCGATATGCACCATATTATCTCAGACGGTACTTCCATGAACATACTTATTAAGGACTTTGTTCAACTATATGAAGGAAATAGTCTTTCTGAGTTACACATTCAATATAAAGATTTTGCTGCATGGCAAATTGAACAGACGTCAACAGATAGAATGAAGATACAGAAACAGTATTGGTTGGAGCGTTTTTCTGATGAAATTCCTGTACTTAACTTACCTACGGATTATATAAGACCTGTAATGCAAAGTTTTGAAGGGGACCGTGTTGATTTTCATTGGGGTAAAAATATTACTAACAAACTTACGCGATTAGCGAAAGAAACAGATTCTACCTTATACATTGTATTGTTAACGGCTTACACAACACTTTTATCTAAATATACAGGTCAGGAAGATATTATTGTAGGTTCTCCAGTTGCAGGAAGAGCTCATCCAGATATAGAGCCCGTAATGGGAATGTTTGTTAATACCTTAGCTATGCGAAATGCACCAGAAGGTCACAAAACATTTAAAAAACTTTTAGAAGAAGTAAAAATGAATGTGCTTTGTGCAATTGAAAATGAAAGTTATCCATTAGAAGAGTTAATTGATTCTCTGAACTTACAAAGAGATACAAGCCGAAACCCATTGTTTAGTGTTTTATTCAATATGTTAAATGTGGAATTACGTGAAATGAATCGTGAGGGTTTAAATTTTACTCCGTATCCTATTGAGAATAAAGTTGCCAAATTTGACCTTACATTGACAGTGATAGAAGAAGCTGAAGAACTTTTCTTGAGTATGGAATATTGTACAAAGTTATTTAAAAAAGAAACAATTGAACGGATGGTTAATCATCTTGAAATATTTGTGAGACAAATTTTAGAACAACCTAAAATTAGAATTAGAGACATTGATATTCTACCTAAACAAGAAAAGCATCAGTTGTTAGTCGAGTTTAACAATACATCAAATGAATATCCAAAGGGGCAAATGATACATGGGTTATTTGAGAAGCAAGTAGAGAAAACACCAAATAATATTGCTGTGGTATATGAAGATCAACAGTTGACTTATAGAGAATTAAATGAAAAAGCGAATCAACTCGCACGAACATTAAGAGAAAAATCGATTCAATCAGAGACTATTGTTGGAATCATGGCAGAAAGATCAATAGAAATGATCATAGGTATTTATGCAATCCTCAAAGCTGGAGGTGCCTATTTACCTATTGATCCAAATTATCCTGAGGAAAGAATACACTTCATCATACAGGACAGTGGAATTAATACACTGTTAGTTCAAGATGAGTGGATGTTCAATCCAACGAATGATTTAGACGTTGTGAACTTAAAAGATGAAAGCATATATCACTTGGATAAGAATAATTTGGACAATAATGCAGAAAATAGCCAATTAGCGTATGTCATTTATACTTCTGGATCAACAGGAAATCCAAAGGGAGTTCTGGTAGAACACAAAAGTGTGATAAATACACTGTTAGGTATGCAGGATGCATATCCATTAATTGAAAAAGATACCTATTTATTGAAAACAACATATACATTTGATGTATCGGTTACAGAGTTGTTTGGATACTACCTGTGTGGTGGTAAACTAGCCATATTAAAAAATGGTAAGGAAAAAGATCCTTATGAAATTTTAAGTAGTATTGAAAAATATAATGTAACTCATATTAATTTTGTACCTTCTATGTTTAATAGTCTACTCAGTATATTAAATCGAGAAAATATCAGTATGTTCAATGTATTAAAGTATGTATTTTTAGCAGGTGAAGCCGTCCCAAGTAACATAGCAGATGATTTCTATAAACTAACTAGCCAGGTAGAACTTAAAAATATTTATGGTCCCACGGAAACGACGATCTATGCAACCAAACATGAAATCACGCATCAGGTAGGCGTTAACGTACCCATAGGTAGACCTTTAAACAATGTACAATGTTACATTTTGGATGAATATTCAAATTTATGTCCTGTTGGTGTTGCTGGAGAATTACACATCTCAGGAGTGGGAGTAGCTAGAGGTTACTTAAATCGCTCTGAATTAACAAAAAAACAATTTGTGGAGAATCCTTATCAACCAGGAGGGAAATTGTACAAAACAGGTGATTTAACTCGTTGGTTATCTGATGGAAGTATTGAATATTTGGGAAGATTAGATCACCAGGTGAAAATCCGAGGATTCCGTATTGAGTTGGGGGAGATAGAACATCAGCTATTACAACATTCAGAGATTAATGAGTGTTTAGTCACTGTAAAAGAAGGTGAAGCGGGAGACAAAACCTTATGTGCTTACTTAATTTGTAACCGAAAAATGAATATGAAGGAATTAAGAGAATATGCATCAACCTCTTTGCCTGATTATATGATTCCAACCTATTTTATACAATTAGAAGAAATGCCATTAACTTCAAGTGGAAAAATAGATCGGAAATCCTTGCAAGAACCTGAGGTCATCCTGAATTCAGACATAGAGTATCTAGCTCCAAGGAATGATTTAGAAAATCAGCTTGTATATTTATGGGAAACAATACTTGGGATAGAAGGGATAGGCATTCAACATAACTTTTTTGAGTTAGGTGGACATTCTTTAAAAGCTCTTCAGTTCATTTCGATGATGCATAAAGAGATGAAAATTTTAATGAGTTTAAATGAACTATTTATGAATCCTACCATAGAACAGTTAAGCAGACGAATTCAACAATTAGATAAGAGTGAGTTTGTTTCAATTCCACAGGCTGAATCAAAAGAATTGTATCCTTTATCACCGTCTCAAAAACAACTTTTTGTGTTGCAGCAACTTGATGTCAACAATACAAGTTATAACATTCCTTCAGTAATGGTGATGAAAGGTGTGTTAAATCGAACTAAATTTGAGGAAGCTGTTCATGAACTTGTTCTTCGTCACGAAAGTTTGAGAACTACATTTGAGATGAAAGATGAGGAACCAGTTCAGCGTGTACATGATCAAATAAATTATGAGATTAATTTTAGATCATTAGTAGAAATAGAATTGAATGAATTCATGTCTGAGCTGATAAAACCATTTCGTTTAAGTGAAGGTCCATTATTTCGAGTCGTTCTCATTGAGAAACATAAAGAAGAACATCTCTTTTTCATTGATATGCATCACATTATCGCAGATGGTGTTTCTATCAATATATTAGTTAAGGATTTTATCAAGTTATATCAGAAAACAACTCTACCAGAGCTGCGAATCCAGTATAAAGACTACGCAGTATGGAAAAATGAACAATTTAATACAACCCATATGAATGCCCAGGAAAAGTTTTGGTTGGAACGTTATAAAGGAGAAATACCTATACTGAATTTGCCAACAGATTTTGAAAGACCTAAATTGCAAAGTTTTGAAGGAGATCAAATTAAGTTTAAATTAGAAAAAGAAGTAGTTGAACAATTGAGAGAAGTTTTACAAACGTCAGAAAGCACGATGTTTATGTTACTTCTAACCATTTACAATGTTTTATTGTATAAAATTACTGGACAGGAAGATATCATTGTAGGAACTCCTGTTGCGGGTAGAGCACATGCTGACCTTAATCAAGTGATGGGTGCCTTTGTAAATACTTTAGCCATGCGAAATTTTCCTAAAGGGGATAAAACAATCAGAAGTCTATTATCTGAAGTGAAAGAAGAGTCCATTACTGCTTTCTCCAACCAAGAGTATCCTTTTGAAAAGTTAGTTGAGGAATTAGATATGGATCGTGATTTAAGTCGCAATCCTTTGTTTGATACGATGTTTGTATTTCAAAATTTTGATCAAGAAAAATTAATTATGAATGATATCGAAATTGAACCCTCTGAACTACAAACAACGATTTCAAAATTTGATTTGATGTTGGTAGTAAATGAGGAAGATGATAAATTATCTTTCAATGTGGAATATGCAACACAGCTTTTTACAAAAGCAACTATACAGAAAATATTTAAACATTATGAACATCTACTTAACAACATTACTCAAAATTTAGACATCAAAATAGATGAGATTGAGGGGGACTTTCATTCTAGAAAAGAGAAAATTAAAACAGATATATATGAAGCCCCATTTCAATTTTAAAGCGGAGGGATACAGAATGTTACTATATGATAAAAAAAGAATAAAGGAACGAGAATATTGGATGTCTAAGTTATCAGATTGGAATACAGAGACTTATATTCCCTTTTATTCTTCCAATGTAATGAAACAAAGTGATGTGGAAAATGAATCCACAATTCAAACAAAAGTTAACGATATGACATATCATAAACTTTTGAAGATTTGTAATCATTCTGATCAACTTTTGTTCATCTTTATCCTGTCGGCAGTTAAAATATGTATTTATAAATATACAGGAATAAATCATATTACCATTGGAACTACTTTAGATAAAACATTCGAAGATCAAGAGAAAGATCATCTTTTTTTAGCGATATGTGATTCAGTAGATTCTGAAAAAAGTTTTAGAGATTTAGTGTTAGAGGTTCAAAGCTCAATCGTTGGAGCCTATAAACATGCTAATTATCCACTGAATCGTATTTTAGAGGATTTAAAGTTGAAAATTCCAATGAATGAAAATAAAACATTTGAAGTGGCTGTTTTGTATGAAAACATCCATGATTTACAGTCTGCTGAAATGATTGATAGTCATGTGAAAATAATTATAAATAACGATAATCACCTATACTTAACTGTAAATTATAACGAGAATGAATACTCAATGATTGATATGGAGCGATTTTCAAAACATGTGGAACATATTTTGTCCCAAGTTGTAGAAAATCCAACTATCACATTGAGAGAAGTTGAATTGGTAACAAGTGAAGAAAAAGAGCAGATATTGCATCAATTTAATAATGAAAAATTGGATTTTTCCAAAGAAATAACCATTCATGAGTTGTTTGAGGCTCAGGTAGAGAAAACACCAGATGAGGTTGCGGTTGTGTTTGAAGAACAAAAGCTGACCTATAAACAATTAAATGAAAAAGCAAATCAATTGGCACAAAGTTTAAATAACAAAGGTGTACAGGCTAATGAATTAGTTGCTATTATGGCAGACCGTTCTCTAGAAATGATCATAGGGATATTAAGCATTCTTAAAGCAGGTGCAGCCTATGTACCCATAGATCCGTCACATCCAGAACAAAGAATTCAGTATATGTTAAAAGACAGTCGTTCCAAATGGGTTTTAACTCAAACTCGCTACTTCAATCAAATTAAGATTGAAGATGGAGAGGTCATAGATTTAGAGAACAAGGAGTTATACCAAGGTGATTCAAACAATAGACTTTCAATGACTAAATCTCATGATCTAGCCTATGTTATTTATACTTCAGGTTCTACAGGGGAACCTAAAGGAGTGATGGTAGAGCACTTGGCTCTACACAACTTTATTGAGGCTATATATGATCAATTTAATAGACAAATAGACGTTAAGGATAGATGTTTAAGCTTAACAAATATTTCCTTTGATGTAAGTGTAGGTGAAATTTTTTTACCTTTGATGTTGGGTGCTCGCCTTGTTTTGTTTGATTTTCATAAAACACTAGATATCCATTTGTTACAACAAACGATTATAAATGAGGACATCACCTTTGCTTACATTCCACCAACAATTTTACCTGAATTAGCCCAATTATTAGAAACTAATCAACACGTGTCACTTAATAAGATGTTAGTAGGAGTTGAACCAATTAAAGACGAAGTATTAGATAAATATATGATGCTTAACGATTCCATGCAAATCATAAATGGTTATGGACCAACGGAAGCTACTATTTGTTCTAATTTTTATAAATTTGGCTCTCATAAAGTAGTGGGTAGGAATGTGCCTATTGGAAAACCTCTAGTTAATAATCAAATCTATCTGCTAGATTCTAATGACCAGTTAGTACCTGTTGGTGTTCCTGGTGAACTGTGTATATCTGGATTCGGATTAGCCAGAGGTTATTTATTTAAACCTGAAATTACAGCAGATAAATTTGTTTCTAACCCTTTTCATCAAGGAGAGCGGATGTACCGAACGGGTGATTTAGCGAGATGGTTGCCAGATGGAAATATTGAATATTTAGGACGTATTGATTTTCAGGTTAAAATTAGAGGTTATCGTATAGAATTAGGGGAAATTGAAAGTCAGCTTTTAAAACATCCAGAAATCATTGAATCTGTCGTCATGGTTCAAGATGATGAATTAGGGGACAAAAATTTATGTGCTTATGTTGTTTGCAAAAAAGAAATGAATTCAACTCAGTTAAGAGCACATTTGTCACAATCTTTACCAGAATATATGGTTCCAACTTATTTTGTGAAAATAGAAAAAATACCTCTAACACCAAATGGGAAGATCAATCGAAAAGCGCTTCCTAAACCAGAGAATAATACAAATGTACAGTACATTGCTCCAAGTAATGAAATGGAAAGTGATTTAGTTAGATTGTGGGAAGGGATTTTAGGAACAAAAAGTCTCGGTGTTCAAAATAATTTTTTTGAATTTGGTGGTCATTCTTTAAAAGCAGTGCAGATGATCTCTAAAATTCATAAAGAAATGGGTATATCATTAACTTTAAAAGACCTTTTTTCACATCCAACCATAACAGAGCTTGCTTTACATATTCAACAATTGGAAAAAAGTGAATTTTCATCAATCCCTCAGATAGAAAAAAGGGAAACTTATCCTGTTTCTTCAGCACAAAAAAGAATGTATATTTTGCAACAAATGGAAAAAACAAATAATAGTTATAATATGCCTTTGATGATGACAATTAAGGGTGACATAAATCGAACTCGATTTGAAAATGCCATCAGAGGCTTGATTTCTCGTCATGAAAGTTTGCGCACATCATTTGAAATG
Organism: Chengkuizengella sediminis; assembly: GCF_010078385.1. Taxonomy (NCBI): domain Bacteria; kingdom Bacillati; phylum Bacillota; class Bacilli; order Caryophanales; family Paenibacillaceae; genus Chengkuizengella; species Chengkuizengella sediminis. The sequence continues at coordinate 7,805 of NZ_SIJC01000012.1, read as the reverse complement.
GAAGCGGGAGAACTTGTTCAGCGAGTTCATTTACCTATGAACATTGAGATATCTTATGAAAGAACGGATATACATGAACTAGATGATCTTGTATCTAGGTTTATTCAACCCTTTGATTTAACACAAGTGCCACTGTTTAGAATAGGTCTTATCCAAACGGTTCAAGATGAACATCTCTTTTTATTGGATATGCATCATATTATCTCAGACGGCTTCTCCATGAACATCTTGGTACAAAATTTTGTGCAGTTATATGAAGGAGTAGATCTTCCTCCTCTAAGAGTTCAATATAAGGAGTTTGCAGTTTGGCAGAATGAGTTGTTTGAGACAAAACAAATGGAAAAACAAAAACAATATTGGTTAAATCAATTTGCAGGTGAATTACCTGTGTTAAATCTACCAACTGATTACTTAAGACCTTCAATACAAAGTTTTGAAGGAGACCATATTGAATTTCATTGGGATTATACGTTCACAAATAAAATAAATCAACTTGCTCAAAAAACAAATACAACACTTTACATGGTGTTGTTATCAGCTTATACCATTTTATTGTCCAAATACTCTGGGCAGGAAGACATTATCGTAGGCTCACCGATTGCAGGAAGAAACCATGTAGATCTAGATCCAATTGTGGGTATTTTTGTAAATACATTGGCTATGAGAAATCAACCTGAGGGGATCAAGTCATTCAACGCCTTTTTAGCGGAAGTGAAAGAAAATACATTGAGAGCGATAGAAAATGAGAGTTATCCGTTGGAAGAGTTAATAGAAAACTTAGACTTAAAAAGGGATATGAGTAGAAATCCATTGTTTAGCGTGTTATTTAATATGTTAAATATGGAACAGCAGGAAGTGGAGTTAGAAGATTTAAGCTTTCAACCATACCCAATGAAGAGCAGAATTTCAAAATTTGATATGACTTTAACGGTGATAGAAGATAATGAGGAGCTTTCCTTCAAATTGGAATATTGTTCAAAACTCTTTAAAAAAGAAACAATGGAACGGATGGTTCATCATCTGGGATTATTAGTTGAGCAATTAGCAACTAATCCTGATAAATTAATACAGGATCTGGACATGTTAACTGAACAAGAAAAACATCAGTTGTTGGTGCAATTCAATGATACATCCGAAAATTATTGTAAATATAAAACCATTCATGAGCAGTTTGAGGAACAGGCAGCAAAAACTCCAAATAACATTGCTGTGGTGTTTGAAGATCAGAAGTTGACGTATCAACAACTGAATGAAAAGGCAAATCAACTTGCAAATGTACTAAGAAATAAGGGAGTACAAGCGGACGAACTGGTAGGTATGATGGTAGAACGTTCCTTGGAAATGATTATAGGAATTTATGGGATATTAAAGGCTGGGGGCGCTTATGTCCCCATTGATCCAGGCTCCCCCAAAGAGCGAATAGAGTATATGTTGAAGAATAGTGGGAGCAATATACTGCTAACTACAGAAAAATTGTTGGGTGACATAGAGTTTGATGGACAGACCTTAGATTTGTTAAACAAGGAATTATTTATAGGGGATTCATTTAATTTAGAAACAATAAATAATGCAAGTCATTTAGCCTATGTTTTATACACTTCCGGAACAACAGGTAACCCTAAAGGGGTAATGATTGAGCATAACAGTGTGAACAATCTGGTGTTAGCATTAAATAAGAGTATTTACTCCATGTATAACAATGAACTAAATGTTGCATTGGTAGCACCGTATTATTTTGATGCATCTGTAAAACAAATATTTGTAGCTTTAACAAAAGGTCATACATTACATCTAGTTCCTGAGAATACAAGAAATAATGGGGAAGAACTATTAAACTTTTATGAAAAAAACAGTATAGATATATCTGACGGCACCCCCATTCATATAAGTATGATGAGTTACTTCATAGAAAATAGAGAAGAGTGTAAACTCAAACATTTAATCATTGGCGGAGAGATTCTAAACATTAAGCAAGTTAGACAGGTATTAAATGGGTTTTCTGATGTGAGGATAACGAATGTATACGGTCCAACAGAATGTACTGTGGATACAACTACCTATTTAGTTCAAGGAAATGAAAGTAATATACCTATTGGAAAACCCATCGCAAATTCGAGAATTTATATTGTAGATAAATTTAACAATCTACTTCCAATAGGAGTAAGTGGACAACTTTGCATAAGTGGTAGTGGAGTAGCAAGAGGATATTTGAATCTCCCTGAATTCACAGCAGAAAAATTTGTTTCGAATCCGTATAAACCAGGAGAACTAATGTATCAAACTGGGGATTTAGCCAGATGGACATCTGATGGGAATATTGAATATTTAGGACGAATTGATCATCAAGTGAAAATAAGGGGATTTCGCTTTGAGTTGGGAGAAGTTGAAAGCCACCTTCTTAAACATTCAGAAATCATGGAGTCAGTTGTTACTGTAAAAGAAAATGGAACAGGAGAAAAAACACTATGTGCTTATTTGATTTGTAATACACAAGTGAATTCTGCACAGTTAAGAGAATGTTTATCCAAGTTTTTGCCAGAATATATGATTCCATCCTTTTTCGTTCAATTAGAAAAAATGCCTTTAACTCCGAATGGGAAAATTGATCGAAAAGCTCTACCACAACCTGAAGGTATCATGAATACCGGAATAGAGTATGTCGCTCCAAGAAATGAATTAGAAAGCCAGCTAGTATCTTTGTGGGAAAAAGTGCTTGGTGTTGATGGTATAGGCATTCAACATAACTTCTTTGAGATGGGTGGACATTCGTTAAAGGCAGTGCAATTAATCTCCATCATCCAAAAAGAGATGGAGGTGTCGGTTAGCTTAAAGGATATATTTGAACATCCTACCATAATACAACTAGCTAAATGTTTGCAGCAATTAGATAAACTTCAAATGAAGTCTTTACGACAAGCTGAAACACGAGAAGTATATCCCACATCATCAGCGCAAAAACGATTGTATGTGTTACAACAGTTAGAAGGCGCTGACAAAAGTTATAACATGCCTTCAGTTATGGAGATTAAAGGTGATTTAAATAGAGCAAGATTTGAAAAGGCGATTTATGGTTTAATTTCTCATCATGAAAGCTTACGCACCTCATTTGAAGTGGTTGAGGGAGAACCTGTTCAGCGTATTCATTCAGAAATAGATTTTGAGATTAGTTATAAAAAAGCAGAAGAACTTGAATTGGGAACACTGACATCAGCATTTGTACAGTCTTTTGATTTAACAGAAGCCCCATTGTTAAGAGTGAGTCTTATTGAAATAAACAAAGAAAAACATTTCTTTTTATTGGACATGCATCATATTATCTCTGACGGCACTTCTATGAATATCCTGCTTCAAGATTTTGTACAGCTTTATGAAGGAAACGAATTGCCGTCTTTAAGAGTTCAATATAAGGATTTTGCAGTTTGGCAGGACGAGTTGTTTACAACAGGACAGATGGAAAAACAAAAACAATATTGGTTAACTCAATTTGCAGATGAACTCCCTGTATTAAATTTGCCAACGGACTATACAAGACCGCCTATGCAGAGCTTCGAAGGGGATCATCTTGATTTTCGCTTGAATCAAACGGTAACTTCTAAGCTTAAACAGATGGCAATACAAACAAACACTACGATGTATATGATTATGATGGCAGCATATACTACTTTGTTATACAAATATACCGGTCAGGAAGATATTATAGTAGGTTCACCTGTCGCTGGTAGAAATCATACAGATATAGAACCGATCATGGGGATGTTTGTAAATACATTAGCGATGCGAAATGCTCCAAAAGGTCATAAATCATTTCAGTCCTTCTTAGAAGAGGTAAAAGAAAATACGTTACAAGGGATTGAAAATGACAGTTACCCGTTAGAAGAGTTGATTGAAAACTTAGACCTACAGAGAGATACGAGTAGAAATCCATTGTTTAATGTCATGTTTAATATGTTAAATATGGAATTTGAGGATATGAAGCTTGAGAGTTTGAGTATGCACTCGTACCCACTGGAGAATAAGGTGTCTCAATTTGATATGACTTTAAGTGTGGCTGAAGAAGCTGGAGAAATCCAGTTAAATGTAGAATATTGCACAAAATTATATAAAAGAGAAACAATAGAACGTCTGATTGTTCATTTTAGTTTGTTAATAGAACAAATAGTAGAACAACCTGAAATCAAACTTGATGATATTGATATTATATCGAAACAAGAAAAATATCAGTTATTAGTGGAATTTAACGATACAAAAGTTGAATATTCTAAAGAAAAAAACGTAATTGATTTGTTTGATGAACAATTAAAGTTGAATCCAACAAATAAAGCCATTGTGCATGCGGATGAAGAAATAACATATGAAGATTTGGACAAAAAGGTAAATTCAATAGCACAGTTTCTAATTCATGAGGGAGTGAAAACTGAAACTATTGTGAGTCTAATGTTAGAAAGATCAATTGAAATGATAGCTTCTATACTTGCCATTCATAAAGTAGGAGGAGTTTACTTACCTATTGATAGCAGTTATCCCACTGAGAGAATAAAACATGTATTAAATGATAGCAAAAGTCATTATTTAATTACAGACCGTAAAACGATTGAAACCATGAATTTAGATTTTTCAGGGAAATTAATATATATAACAGACATAATAGATGAGTTAACTGCTCAGAATGTTATAAACAAAGTCGGAATTAGAACAAATCATTTAGCCTATATCTTATATACTTCAGGAAGTACTGGTTTGCCAAAAGGTGTTATGGTAGAGCATTTAAGTTTAACAAATCAAGTGCTGGGATTAATTCAAGATCATGGATATTACAAAATGAAAAACCACATGTTGTATAGTAAATCCATATTTGATGTATCTTTACAACACATATATACAGCACTATGTAGTGGAGCATGTTTACACTTAATGACGGTAGAAATGGAATCGAACTATGATGTTCTTTATCGATATGTACAAAATAATCATATTGAATTCATTGATATGGTACCTGCGCAAATGGAACATATAGTTAAGAACCTAGAACCTGACACTGCAACTCCTCGTTTCGTTTTGGGAGGCGAAGCATTTCATGGATCACTATATAAAAAGTTAGTGGAATATGTGAATGCAGATCAAATTTTTAATATGTACGGTCCTACAGAAACTACTATTAATGCATTGATTTATCAGTGCAGAGAGAATGATAGTAGGGCTATCATATCGATAGGAAAACCAATGAGAAATTATCAGGCGTTCATATTAGATATTAATCTAAATCTGCTTCCAATCGGAGTGGTAGGAGAGTTGTGCATTAGTGGGGACGGTTTAGCTCGTGGTTATTTGAATCAACCAGAGTTAACGAATGAAAAATTTGTAGCACACCCCTTTGAGCTTGAGAAAAGGATATACCGTACAGGTGACTTGGCAAAGTGGTTACCTGATGGAAATATTGAATTTATAGAACGAATAGATCAACAAGTGAAGATTAGGGGCAATCGAATCGAATTAGGGGAAATTGAGTCCAATATCAGTGAACAGATTGGCGTTCAAGAGGCGGTTGTGCTTCATAAAATAGATAAGTTTGATAATAGTTACCTTTGCGGGTTTGTTGTTATAGAAACATCAACATCTGTTGACAAAATAGTGGAGGGCTTGTATGAAAAACTTCCCTCTCACATGATTCCTTCATATATGGTAGAGGTGGATAGAATCCCACTTACATCAAATGGGAAAATAGATCGGAATTCACTTTTGAAAATGGAAGTTTCATATACAAAAGTCGAAGAATATGTAGCACCAAGCAATAAACTAGAAAGTCAACTTGTATCTTTGTGGGAAGAAGTGCTTGATATAAAAACTGTTGGAATCAAAGATAACTTCTTTGAATTAGGTGGTCATTCCATTAAAGCAGTACAAATTGTTACAAAGTTGCATAAAGAAATGAACGTCAATTTGACATTAAGAGATATTTTTACTTTCCCAACGATTGAACAGTTTTCAAAACGAATACAACAATTAGATCAACATCAATATCATTTCATTCCACAACTTGAGCAACTGCAAACATTCCCAGCCTCTTCGGCTCAAAAACGAATGTATGTGTTACAGCAATTAGAAGAACACAATACCAGTTATAATATGCCCTCTGTTATGACAATCACCGGGGATTTAAACCAGAAGCGTTTTGAAAAAGCAATGGATGCTTTAGTGGAACGTCATGAAAGTTTAAGAACCTCCTTTGAAATGCTAGAGGATGAGCTGGTACAACGAGTCCATGATCAAGTAGACGTTGAGATTCAATATACGAAAGCTCAGCATCACGAACTAGAGAGACTAGACTCAGGGTTTATTCAACCCTTTAAGTTGGGTCGAGCCCCATTGTTTAGAGTGCAATTGATCCAATATGATACAGACCAACATCTATTTGTATTTGATATGCATCATATTATCTCAGATGGGACTTCGATGAACCTATTAATTCAAGACTTTATACAGTTATATGAAGGAATAGATCTTCCAGATCTACGAATACAATATAAGGATTTTGCGGTTTGGCAAAATGAAATGTTCGCAACCAAGGAGATGGAGAAACAAAAGCAATACTGGTTAGATCAATTTTCTGACGAGTTGCCCGTGTTGAATCTACCAACAGATTATATGAGACCATCCATTCAGAGTTTTGAAGGAGATCATCTTCATTTTAAGTTGGATAAAAGGATGACCACCAAACTGGGTGAGTTGGCTAAAGAAACAAACACGACCCTTTATATGATTTTGTTAGCAATATACACGATTCTGTTGTCCAAATATGCAGGTCAAGAAGATATTATCGTAGGCTCCCCAACTGCAGGAAGAACCCATGTTGATACAGAGCCGGTTGTTGGCATGTTTGTTAATACATTAGTCATTCGTAATGTAGCAGAAGCAGACAAAACATTCACATCCTTTTTAACTGAAGTGAAGGAAAATACATTACGGGCTATCGAAAATGAAAACTATCCATTGGAAGATCTACTTGAAAGTCTAAACTTAACGAGGGATATGAGCAGAAATCCATTATTCAGTGTCATGTTTAACATGTTAAACATAGAGATGAAAGAAATGAAGGTGGACAACCTAAGTTTTAAACCTTATCCACTGGAAAGTCATATTTCAAAATTTGACCTGACACTAACGGTAAGAGAAGAGTCCGATGGGCTATTACTTAATATCGAATATTGCACGAAATTGTTTAAACAAGATACGATCGAAAGGATGATCACACACCTAAGTTTATTAACAGAACAGATTATAGAGAAACCAGAAGCTACATTGGGTGAGTTTGACATGTTAACTGAGCAAGAAAAACAGCAGCAGTTAGTAGAGTTGAATGATACGACTGTAGATTATCCTAAACATAAAACGATGATTCAACTACTTGAAGAGCAAGTAGAAAAAACACCTAATCACGTGGCAGTCGAATTTGAAGATCAACGGTTGACGTATGAAGAATTAAATGGACGGGTGAATCAACTAGCTCGAATGTTGAAAAACAAAGGGATAGGGCCTGATCAATTAGTTGCCATTATGGTGGAGCACTCCATAGAGATGATTATCGGGGTATTAGGAATTATGAAAGCTGGGGGAGCTTATGTACCGATTGATCCAACATACCCAACAGATAGAATCCTCTACATGCTTGAAGATACAAATTGTAGGTTATTACTTGTAACGAATGAAACGAACGATATAGTTCAATTTACAGGTGAAGTCATGAACCTGAATGATTCTAATTTATATCGAGGCATGACATCAAACCTAGAAGTTATAAATCAACCAAA